>JABFSC010000011.1 GCA_013140885.1 Deltaproteobacteria bacterium
GTCTTTCAAGTTTCAATCTCCTACGGAGCATGAGGTCCGGTGCGACGATCATGGCCTCCCGATTAAAAAGCTCAATTCGAAGTTTCAATCTCCTACGGAGCATGAGGTCCGGTGCGACCGCGCTCATGGACCTCGTGGACTGGCAGGGAAAAAGTTTCAATCTCCTACGGAGCATGAGGTCCGGTGCGACGCCTTGAGTGCCATTATTTTTTTACCCGCACTATTGAGTTTCAATCTCCTACGGAGCATGAGGTCCGGTGCGACATGGACGCATCGCTCTGCTCTCGCGGATGTATTCGAGTTTCAATCTCCTACGGAGCATGAGGTCCGGTGCGACGCAGATTTAATCCCCCGCGCTGTGTCCACGGTCGCGGTTTCAATCTCCTACGGAGCATGAGGTCCGGTGCGACCACAGCCTGTTGTTTCGCCGATCACGAGGTACTTGGTTTCAATCTCCTACGGAGCATGAGGTCCGGTGCGACTGTTGGTACCATTTCCTTTGTGACATTACCAGCTTACCCCGTCGGTTACGCGGGTCAGCAAGATTGGGCCGTTTCTACCTCGATTCCGAATCATACGTTTTTCGCTCACGATGCTTATCTCCTTGCGCTATAACCTGTTTCTCATGAGCGCGTATCCCCTAGGATTTGGGCCACAGCTTCGATCCGCGCTTGGATATACTTCGCGCGGTTTCAAACGACCCTTTGACTCGGTGACATTTTTTGTCGCGAGAGCCCCCCGGCGATCAATCGCCGGGCTACGCCAAGACGCCCCATCAATGGGGCTCAGAAAGCCGGATTTATCCGGCGCCTTTACGTAGCGTGGGCATTGATGCCCGCGCGGAACCGCGCCATTCGTACCTGCGTGCAGTCGAGGGTGACACTGGGTACCGTGTCATTTCATCCCGCGCTCGGAGAGTTAAACAATGACCGCCCCTTCCTCTCGTGGCTTCTCGCCACCCACACGCTCGACTTGCCGCTTGCAACTCTCGCAGAGAAAGTAAAATCGAATACTGTCGTCTTTATCCGCCTCAATCAACTGGTCGAGACGGGCCTTGAGCTTGAGGAACTGCAGCTTCTCCACATCACACTCGAAGACACTATATTGCATCCACTGCCCAAAGTTTTTCAGCGTCTTGAATATCCGACCTCGGCGGCGGTCGTCCTTAATGTCATACGAAATCACGATAAACATGCGTCACCCCTCCACGATCAACGAATCACAAACGGCTCGTACCGTTCGATCTCGCCTTGCACGGTCTTCGCCAAAATCCGCGCCTGCAACTCGAAGCAGCGTTGATACGTCGCCTTATACTCGAACACTGGATGCTGAATCTCCGTCTGTTTGCGTTCTTCATATTGCAGCAGAAATTTCTTGCGCCCCTCCGGCGAGAGATTGTGCACCTGCCCCAATCCCACCGTGAAGTCTCCGGCTTGGATGACCCGTTTGTTCAAGCAACCGAGGACGACCACGTCCACAATCAACGGGCGAAACTCCTCCATCAGATCAAGAGCCAGCGAGGGGCGACCATACCGATCCGCGTGCAGATACCCGCAGTACGGATCGAAGCCCAAGACGTTGGCCGCCGCGTGGACATCGTTCGCCAACAGCGCATAGCCAAAGCTCAATAACGCATTGACCGGATCCGTCGGAGGCCGTCGCACCCGCTTGGTGAAGGAAAATCCTTCCGCCTTGATGAGTTGATCGAATACCCCGAAGTACGCCGCCGAGCCTTCGCCTTCATGCCCACGCAGCACGGCCAGCTCTTCCGCTCGTTCCGCTCGGTGCTCAGCTCCGCGAATGGCGTCCACCGCGGGCTCAACATTGAGCCCGTCGGTATTCCGCGCCGCGCGCAATAATGTCACTCGCAGATTGGCGAGCTTGCCCATGACAAATCCTCGTGCCAGCCGGAGGGTGCGATGTTCGTCGAATGACGCGGCGTATTGCGCCCGACGTAACAAGGAGTTCTTCGAGAACGCGGGTTCGATGCGGCCAATATAGCGGCCATGCTCGGTCAGGTAGGTGAGATGAACCTGCCGTTCCATCAACGCCGCCACCGTATGTGGGGTCACGGTGACTCGGCCCATGACAACGACTTGCGAGACCTTGAGCATGGGAAGGTCGAGCAGCGTTTCTCCCTTGAGCGTCACACGCAGGCGTTCATCTTCCTTGCGCAAGACGGAGTCTTGTTGGGTGAGATAGAGTGTGGACACAATCAACCTCCACTCGGCTGTTGTAGGCGCGCGGTTTCCTTGGGCAGGCAAATGTCGGACAGACTGCATCCCTTGCAGCGCGGTGTATACGGATTCGGCGGACGGTCACCGGATGCGATCAAGCGACGCACCGCCGCGATGGTGGCCAATGTTTGTTGTCGCAACTCGGCGGTAAAGACAACCTCTTGCCGTCGGCCCGTGGTCGCGTAATAGAGGTAGCCTCTCTCAACCGGCTTACCGGTCATTTCTTCCAGGCATAATGCCTGCGCGCAGAGTTGCAGCGCATCATTCGTCCATTGCCCACGCTTGCCCTTTTTGTATTCAATGGGAATCAGCTCACCGGCGCGTTCTTCGATGACGTCGGCTTTCCCGCTGATCCCAAGCTGACGCGCGTACAGGTACACACTGCGCCACTGGGGAGTTCCAGCGCGCGTGCTGGTTTCTCCCGAATCGGCACGACCGTGCAGCAGCGAGCCCTCAACCGTGTGTTCGTTGTCGATGAAGACGTTCTCCACGAAGATGTAATGGCAGCGCCGCGGACAGTACTCGTACTGATTGAGTGCGGACAAAAGGATGAACTCTTCCATTTTCTTTCTTTAAGGCTAAAGCTCAAAGCCCAAATCCTAAATCCGCTTGGCCACTCCGAAGCCCATCGTGGTCTTCGCGCCAACGCCAGAAAAGAACGCGAAATCCGCCAGCGCGTTCAATGTTTTGATGATGGCGGTGTCTTGCAGCCCCACGAGGCGAAACGCGCAGGTCCCCACGAATCCGGGAAACGTGGTGGTGCGATACTGCCCATCCTCCCGTTGAAACACCAACCGGGCTTGTTGTGAGGAGATGCGATGGTGCGTCATTTCGAGATGATGGGCGCAGATTTCCTTCAGCAACGTGGCCTCCACGAAAGACGCGGCCGCGAACTGATTCCAGTTGCGCAGCAGGCTGCCGAACACCAAGTCCGGCAGTGGCAAAGGGACAATCATATCTGGATACGTCGGTCCGCCACCGCGCTTGAAAAACGTGGGCGTGGCGAAGTGAAAGGAGAACTGCTTTTCGGTTTCTGATGCGGAGGCATGGAGGTCGTCAAACGACGTGCAACCCGCCCACTCCTCACCACTTTGTGGCGTACTCAGAATCCGCGCGACCGTGAGTTCCGTGCGCACCAGATCAAAACTCAAGTCAGGTGTTGTGAGAAAGTAGCGAGCCAACAGTGGATAGAGCGCATCGTCGAGGAAGGTAAAGCGCACCTTGAGTTCTTCCCCCGCGCGGATCGACTCAGCGCGTCGTTGCCGTTCGCTGAGGAGCAGCGCGGTCGAGAACGGTTTGAGGCCGGCGGTGCCGTGGACCTCATCACCTTTGGCCGCACTGGCCTTTAGTAAGAGTTCATAAAACAGTCCGTGCAAGACTTTTCCTTGCGCGTGCGCAACCGGTAGATCGGTGCGGGGAAAGGCGTGAATGACAATGGCGTACGGCATGCGTTTCTCCTTGTTATACCACCCACCACTCTCCAGTGGTTCGCTGGATCGACCAGCCATAGCGCCCCATCACACGATAGCCATCAAGGCCGCTGAAGAGCCGGAGCTTCTTTTCGGGCGAGTCCTGGAACATCATTTCGAGATCCATGAAGTACACCCCGTCTCGCGACAGGCTCCCCCATTGCCATTCCTTGAGATCGCCCTGCTCAAGCACGAGACACGGGACATAGCGCTGGGCAACGGCTGCGACCAGTTGAGGGGCCGTGCTCACAACGGCCCCTTGCGTTTGTCGGCTCAAATTGAGTCCTTGCAACGCGGTTGGTTTCTTCATGTACCGTTTACGAAATTGTTCCCAGCTTCCGTCGAAGTGAAAGGTCAGTCCCACTTTCAACGGCGGCTGAAGCAAATCCAGGAGAACAACCTGCAAGGACGAGGAACGCGTGGACTCTTCCTTCAGATGCCAGTCATAGAAGCGCAACAGATGAAAGACATCGAGTGGCACGGTCTCTCGCAAGGAGGACACGAGTCCATGCGGGTCGTCAGCGAGCACTTCCGCGCCGATATTGGCGTCACGGAAGCTAAACACCGGGGACAGCGCCGCTACTTCGCGGGCGACGTAGGCGTGCAGTCGCGCTCGTGCCCCTGAAGCGGACAGGATTGAATCCACCTTGAGCGCGATTTGCTCCTCGGAGAAGGCTTGTCCACCTTCTTCAAGCGCATACTCACGCAAGGCTCTGCGCACGGCGGGGTCTGACTTGATACTCGGCTTGCGCAAGTCTTCTTGTATTCGCCGGAACCCTTGATAGCGACGAATCTCACCGCGTAGGCTCCACAACTGCTTCTTGCTTGAGGGCGCGTACACGCGCTTGATGCGGTCGAAGACGCGCTCGACGATCTCCGCGTTTTCGCCGAGGAGTTTCTCCATTTCCGCGAGCGGCTGCGTGATTTCCAGCAACGCATACGAACTCACATACTGAGCAAAGGAGGGGCGCTGCATGCGTTCACCGGCGGCCTCGTGCAACAGGCTTCGCAATTGAGCGCGGGAAAACGAGGTCTGGCTTCCAATCTGTTGCCGCAGATTTTTCAACGCTTCGTCGGGAATCAAGGCAAGCGCCGTGGACGGGGTATCTTGCTCCTCTTTGCCCAGCACGCGCCCGACACGCCCAAGCCGTTGCCAGAACTGATCTTCTCGTTGGGCTTCAAAACCGACAAAGTCGAGGTTCTGGCGCGTTTTGGGATGCCCCGCGAAATTGAAGCCGATGTCCACCGTCGGCGTGGCAAGCAGCATCGGCTTGTAGGGCGCCTCTCGTCGCTCTTCCCGGCTCAGTGGCCCGGTGAGGCGGCCCACTTGCTCCCTGCCTAACGCGCGCTCAAACTCCCGCGCGACACGATTCACGCCGTATAAACTATTGAGCAGGACCGCGCTGTCTTTCCCTTGCGTCACCCACTCCGCGATCCGCCCGACATGAGGAAGCAATTCCGTCGCCGCGTCCCGCGTGTTGTAGGGGTGCAATTCAAGTTCGACTTCCGTGAGACTCTTCGTCGCCAGAGGATCGTCTGGACTGACGGGCTGTGGGTCCAGCCGTTTGACGCTCACGCCCTCGTGTTCCAGGCGTTCAATGAACCGGTTGACGTCCGCGTCAGGAGTCGCGGTGAGCAGACAAATCTTGCGACGCTCCGGCAGGTCTGGGGAAAAATAGCCAAACTCCTTGGAGAGCAAGATAAAGAACAGCAGATTGGCGAACTGCTTGGCGTCATAGTAGTGGACTTCATCAATGATGATGTAGTGAAACTTGGCGATGAACTGCTCGGCGATGTTGCGGCGGTCGAGCTGATTAAACAGGTAGAAGACGGCGTAATAAAACAGGTCGGGGTTCGTCACCAGCAGCAGGGGCGGCTTCGCGGTGCCGGGCGTGGCGCGCGCTTGTGGCAAGACAGCGGGATTTGTCAGGATGCGGTAGAAGCGCTCACTCGGTCGTTTCCCCAACTCCTCTGGTAATGTTCGTAAAAAGGCGGCATCCACACTCTCAACGATATGCGATAACCCAGCAGCAGTCACAAACTGTTGAGCATCGTGCGCGTGCTGTCGCACCAACTCATTGACCGGCGCGATGAGCAGCGTGTTCGCGTGGGGATGGTCGAGCAGCCACAGCAGTGCCGCCTTGGTTTTGCCCGTCCCAGTCGGAAAAGCGTTGATAACCATGTCATGCGTAGCCAGAGCCGCCGCGGTGTCCACTTGATGTTGCAAGGGGTGGGGCAATACGTGACGAACCGCGTCAGGAATAGTCTCCGGCGCGGCGCGGCGCTGATACTCGGCCTCAAGGCGAATCCGTAGTGGTTCAGGCATTATGAGGCCCTCCGTCGCCCGCGTCCACGCGTCGGCGTCTCAAGAGGCGGAAATCCAAACCCCATACCGACAGGCAAATGGACATCCCCTAGCGCATACACCGGTCCAGAAAGCTGGGCGTTGCGAATCAGCGGCACGGGCGGCAGGTTGAAAAAGTCATAATACCCAAGCTGGGTCTCCGCGCTCAGGTCGAGCGGGTTAAGAAATGCGTCCACCTGCACCGCGCGCGCCGTATGCGTTGGCGGGTCGCGCCATTCGTGGGTGACGGCCACATGGGTTTTGCCGAGAAATTTCCCTAGCCGAATGTAACGCGGGAGCATCAACGCCTCGCGCGCGAACACGTAACAGGCGAAGCGATTGCCACGCGACAACATCCGCAGCCGTCCCTTTTGCGGAAAGTTCGTCGCCGGTGCCCGCGCATTATCAAGTCGGACGGCGAGGTCCGACACCACGGCATTGTTGGCCATCTTGTACCAGTAGGATTCGACCATGCCGTTAAAGCGCTCGACCTCAAGCGCGGGAGCGCCGAGCGGCGTCCCCGGCGTGACGTAGATGCCAGCGTCATTGAGGATGGAGAAATCCTCGCGGTAGTAGGGCCGGTCTTCTCGCTCGGACAGACGATACGGCGTCACGGCCAAACCGAGCGCGTAGGTCAGGGCGTAGTTGCCCAACACGGGTTCGGTCTGAAACAGCTCGTCAATCTCACGGCTGGCGAAGAAGACCTTCTCATGCAAGGTCAATTCAAGACGGTAGACGAACATGCCACCCTCCTTTATCGACTCTTCTTGGGTTTGGTTGACTTCGCCGGATACGACGCGTCGAGTCGCCGCAGGAAGGGCTCTGGCGCGTTGTAGGTCTCGTGGACCTCGGCAAGGAAGGCCGCCAGCGGCTGTCCTGTCATCACTTGATACGGGCCAATTGTCTGGGGCAATAAGTGGGCAAGCGCCCCATTTTCTCCAGTGATGACCTTGGCAATGTCCTCGGTTCGAAGTGGATGCTCTTTCTCCGTCAAGCGATCATAAGACGCCTGGGTGAGTTCCAGGGAGCTACAAATTTCCGTGCGCGAGAACACCAGTGCGAGAATCGTATTCTGGACGCGGCCAATCCGTGACGAGATCGCGCCATAGCGGGAGCTGCGTAGAATGTTTCCACAGGCGTAGACCAACTCATCCTCGGTAACATCCTTGAGCACTTCAAGATCAAGAAAGTGCGATTCCGGTTTGATGTACTCGCTTTCGCCAATACTGGTGGACGCCTCGCCGGTCACGGGATTGCGCATCGTGCTGTTGTCGAAGAGCGCGTTGAACGTTTTCGTGTCAACGATGGAGCTGGCCGGGAGCAGCGAGAAGGCATCCTCGGTAATAACGCGCGACTTTTGCGCGCCACCACCGCCAGCGGCAAAGCCGTAGACCCAGCAGTCCACGCACTTTTCACACGGAGCGTTGGTATTGAGCATGCACTCCGCACCATTCTCATGCTTTTGCAACAAGCCAAAGCCACGCAGGAGTTCCCGTCCGGTACGGCGCTCCACCGCGGTTTGCTTACGCTTGGAGATCACCACGCGAGGGATCACTTCGCCATCAGTCAGCCCGGCATGAACGAATTCGCGGTTCAGCGGTTCGCCGCTCCCCTCGGTACGAAAGATGGTTTCCGACTTGGTCTCGCGTAGGACAATCAGATTGACGTAACGCCCCTGGGGCAAGTTGAAGTACCGGTCCAGTAAAAAATCGCTGTAGCCCGCCAATGCACTCATAGGTCCTCCTCTTAATTTTGGTCCTCGTCCGTCATCGTGTCGTCCGGTTCTCCTTTGGCGGCTCGTTCCTCACGCCGCTTCTGGAGGGCGGCGTTGAGATAGAACAAGTACGCTTCCTTCACTGTCTTTTCGTCACCAAGAAAGCGGGCCAGATTGCCGCCATAGTTGCGCATCAACAACTCATAAAAGACGGTGACGAACTGAGAGACCTTCGCGTGTTTAGGCGCGCCAGGTTTATAGTTCACGTCCGCCAGTCGCTCCAACCGGTTGAAAATCGCCTGACTGGTCGCGGCTTGCACGCTCTCCAGATCGAGTGGCGTTGATTTCCGCCGGAGACGGTCGAACGCCAAACTGACAGGGTCAAGCAAGGAGTTGCGCTTGAAACTACTGCCACGAATGGTCTGTTCGGCGGCAAGCTGCGCCATGGTTTTCAGTCGCGCGGATACGGAATCTTCATCTGCCATAGCAGTTCCTCCATTCACTAAAATTTCCAAGGTGTTGACGAGTCGCGCCCGGATACGATTGGCGAGCACTTCCGGCGCGGTGGCTTTTCCTCCTCTCATTTTGCGTTCCAGCGCTCGGCCCGCGACGGCGAAGATTTGCAGCGGCGTCGCGCCGAGGGCACGGGCTAAATCCCACGCAACCGAGTCGTACCCAGTACGCACTTCACGATCGACAATCCGTAGCGCGGTGTAGCGAGTGAGCAGTCGGGCGGTTTCTCCCGATTGCAGGTTGCGATCACCAAAGAACCCTTGCAACGCGGACGGGAGGGTGTCGATGTAAAATTCGCCGAACTGTTGCGGGCCCAATGAGGGAATCGGGGCTTCCGAGACCAAACATTTGAGACCGAGGAACTGACTCAGACGCACCCCAATCTCCACGCACGACAGCAACCGCTCACCGTCGTTTGTCACATCAACGCCGGGGCACACGGAGAGCGTGATCGTGTTCCCGACGGCCTCGCTCCGCTTGGGGATGGAAAACCCGCGCGCCTTCTGAGCCCAGAGCTGGAGTGTGGTGGCTTCTGCTTTCTCATCGACGAGGCTGATCTCGGTCGGCAGAAAAAACGTATCGGGATCGGCCTGTTGCGCGAGGTTCTGAAGGGTCCGTCGCAGTGTGTCAAGATACGCCGCCGGCACGCTCTGTTCGGGAAAGAAATGCAGATACATGCCCTTTGAGCCTGCGGACCGAAAGAACATTCGCTCTAAATAAAACTGCTCACGACAAACCGGACAGATTTGTCTCTTGGGATCACCTTTCGCACCACCAACTAAGCGATTTGAGAATTGCTGAACAAGCATTTTTTCACTTGGGACTTCCGATTTCATCCAGTCGGTGGCTTTACCTCGGAAAGCGGAGTAACAGCACTGTCGGTGATTCTGCTCGGTGTAAGCGCGAAAATAGGAGGCGAAATCAGCAGCCGGGCGGGGCGCGAAATCGACAGCCAGGACCTCGTTCAGATACGTGGTCAGAAAGTCAATGGTCTCGGCGGCACTGGTGAGTCCGCGTGCATCTAGGAAGCGAGTGAGGATACCGCTGACCCGTGCTTCTAGGTCCTCGTAGGACTGACCGAGTGTTCCGGCGACGACGAAGGGCCGGTCGTAGAGTTTGTCAAACGGCGCGAAGGCGTCGCCCGTGATGTCGAGGAGCCGATAGATCGCCGCCCACGGGTCAGTTTCCCCATCGGTGAGACTTGTCGCTTCCTGCGCGAAATGCGTGTTGACGAGATTATAGAGCGCGCGCAGCAGTTCTCCGGCGCGCATCTCGTCTTCCGTGTCTGGATAGCGCACGCCATGCTCGTCACAATAGGCCACGAGGTTTTGCGGTGATTTGCGTTGCAGTCGCTCATCACACTTCTCGCGGGTGGCCTCGATGTCACGCGTGGAGAATTTGCGGCGAAACACTTGTT
>JABFSC010000344.1 GCA_013140885.1 Deltaproteobacteria bacterium
CGTGGATCGCATCGACGCGGTGGCGGCGAATTGAAGCGAAACGCTGATCGCTGAAAGCTGACCTCTTTCTTTAGCTGAACAATATCTTCGCCAACTCCCCACGATAATGTTCCGCCAGCTCACTGCGCTGGCCCACGACATCGAAAATCTCCAAGATGGCTTTGCGTGCGCCGTCGTCGCGGAACTTGCGATCTTTCTTCACCACGAGCAGCAGTGCGTTCAGGGCCTCCTCGTAGCGTCCGACCGCGGCCAGCAGTTGTCCTAATTCGAACCGGGCCTCAATGTCATCGGCATTCTCCACGAGCCGCGCGCGATAGAGTTTCTCATCATCCGCCTTCGCGCCACTTTGCTTGAGTCGCAGTTGCGCGGTCAGTTGCTGCGCCGCCGCCTGCTCCGGCGTGCCGAGTGGCACGCGACTCAGTAACAAGAGCGCTTCCGCGTCTTCCTCTCGCTGCACCAGCACACGCGCAAGCCCAAGCAACGCTTGCGGATGATTCGCCGCTTTGGACAGGGCCGCGCGGTAAATGCTCTCCGCGCCTTGCAGCTTGCCCGCTTCTTCCAGCCGTCCCCCTTCCAGCGCCAACACATCGGCTTCGGACGGTAGCAGTTGCTCGATGAACTGCCGGATATTGGGTTCGGGCTGTGCTCCCAGAAATTCGCTGACGATCGCGCCGTTCTTCACTGCTTTCACCGCTGGAATGCTGCGAATCGCGAAGGCTTGCGACAACGCCGGATTCTCATCGACGTTGACCTTGGCGAGAATAAACTTGCCTTCCTGCTCTTCCGCTACTTTTTCCAGCACCGGACCAATGGCGCGACAGGGGCCGCACCACGGCGCCCAAAAATCGATCACCACCGGTACTTCGTGAGAACGTGCCACCACGGTTTGTTCAAAGTCTTGTTCCGAAACGTCGATAGTCCATTCGTTCATGCCGGTCTCCTTCGAGTCAACTTCGGGATGAAGCGCTACGTCAGTCGCCGCGCCATCAGGGGTCTTGTAGCATAGCCACGCGCGGGCTTCTATGTGCACGCCGTGCCTTGCCAGTCTCCAGTAAATCTGCGAAATGTAGGGCCGCACATCAGTTCTCATTTCCAAAGGAGCCCGTATGGCCGCAAAGACCATGTTCGAAAAGATTTGGGAGTCACATGTTGTTCGGACGGAACCGGATGGCACCGTACTCCTCTACGTTGACCGTCACCTCGTCCACGAAGTGACATCTCCACAGGCATTCGAGGGATTGCAACTCGCGGGTCGCCACCCCCGTCGTACCCACGCGGCGCTCGCGGTGCCCGACCATAACGTGCCCACCACCGACCGCGACAAACCCATTGAGGATCCCGTCGCCGCCAAACAAGTCGATACCCTCCGCGAAAATTGTCAGGCCACGGGCATCCCGCTGTTCGACATGAACGACATCCGACAAGGGATTTGCCATATCATCGGGCCGGAACAAGGCTTCACGCTGCCAGGCACAACGATTGTGTGTGGCGACTCGCACACCGCCACGCATGGCGCGTTTGGCGCGCTGGCTTTTGGCATCGGCACCAGTGAAGTGGAACACGTTCTCGCGACCCAATGCCTGCTGCAACGCCCAGCCAAAACGATGGAAGTCCGCGTGGAAGGGACACTCCCCGCGCGCGGTAACGCTAAGGACATCATCCTCGCGGTCATCGGCAAGATTGGCACCGCGGGCGGCACGGGGTACGTGATCGAATACACCGGCTCGGCGATTCGCGCGCTGTCGATGGAAGGGCGGATGACGCTCTGCAATATGTCTATTGAGGCCGGAGCGCGCGCGGGCATGGTAGCGCCGGATGACACCACGTTCACATATCTGCGTGGCCGACCACTCTCGCCCGCGGGAGCCATGTTTGACCGCGCGGTCGCGGCCTGGAAGCAACTGGCCAGTGATCCAGGAGCGAAATTTGACCAAGTCGTCGAACTGCGAGCGGAAGACATCATTCCCCAAGTCACCTGGGGCACGAGTCCAGGCATGGTCACCGATATCAACGGCAAGGTGCCAGACCCCGCCGCCATGCCCACTTCACAACAGCGTGAAGCGACCGAACGCGCGTTGGAATACATGGGGCTTACCGCGGGCACGCCGATCAAGGACATCAAAATTGACCGCGTCTTTATTGGTTCCTGCACCAATGGTCGCATTGAGGACATTCGCACCGCCGCCCAGTACGCCAAAGGGAAGAAAGTCGCCGCGACCGTCAAGGCGATGGTGGTCCCAGGCTCCGGCTTGGTGAAGCAACAAGCGGAACAAGAAGGACTCGACAAGATTCTCAAGGAAGCGGGGTTTGAGTGGCGCGAGCCGGGCTGTTCGATGTGTTTGGCGATGAATGCCGATGTGTTGCAACCCGGTGAACGGTGCGCATCGACGAGCAACCGCAACTTCGAGGGACGCCAAGGCAAGGGCGGTCGCACACATCTAGTCTCGCCAGCGATGGCGACGGCGGCGGCGATTGCCGGACATTTTGTTGATATTCGGACGTGGAACTAACGGAAGTAGCCAGTAGTCAGTAGTCAGTAGAAAGACTTTGGACCTTCTGACACTCCGAACTGGGAGGCTTCTTCTTAGACCTCGTTGCGCTTTCTCTCTTTACGCTTCAAGGAGCTTTGCACATGGACGCATTCACTAAACATAAAGGACTCGTGGCCCCACTCGACCGGACTAACGTCGATACGGACCAGATCATTCCCAAGCAATATCTCAAGACTATTAAGCGGACCGGCCTGCGGGAAGGGCTATTTTCCGACTGGCGCTATGGCGTGGATGGCAAAGGCGACCGCACCTTTTTTCTCAATCTGGCGCGCTACCAAGGCGCGACCGTGTTACTCGCGCGCGATAACTTTGGTTGTGGTTCATCACGCGAACACGCCCCGTGGGCGCTGATGGATTACGGATTTCGCTGCCTCATCGCGCCGAGCTACGCCGACATCTTTTTCAATAACTGCTTCAAGAACGGCATGCTGCCAGTCGTGCTCAAGCCGGAGGACGTCTCCCAGTTGTTCACCGAAGTCGAAGCTCAGGTCGGCGCGCAGGTGACGGTT
>JABFSC010000108.1 GCA_013140885.1 Deltaproteobacteria bacterium
CCCCATGTACGCATTCCACACCATCAGGAGGACCGCCACCGGCAACACCCACGACAATAGACTCGGCAGCCAGCGCGTGTCTCCTTGTCCCGAAAAAACGATGCCTTCCTTCGCCAGTTCGGTCACGAGCGTGGGATCGTCCACACGATAGGTGGTGAAGCGTTGTGGCGTGGGAGTTCCTGGAGGATCGGAAGCACGAGTGTCGGTGGATGGCGCGGACGCGCCCGTCACCACTGTCCCGTGAATCGTATTCGCGCCGATGGTGAGGTCGGCCACCTGCTTCTTGAGGAGGAGTTGCTTGAACTCGCTATAGGGAATTTCTCGCATCGTGGACGGCAAGAAGAATAGTTCGACCAACACCACCGCCAACAGAATCGACGCGAGCAACAGGACGGGCAGAGTCTGACTGACCGGGGGTTTTTTCTCTGGTGGTGATGATGGGGGTGGCAACGCGGGGCTCCTTGCTCGGGTGGATGTTCGTGAATGACAACAAGAAGCATGCCACGAAGAGGCGGGTGCGAGCGCTGGCACTTGCCTTGCTCACAGAGCACCAGGACACAGGTATGCACGACGATCTGGAAAAGGCGCGCGGGCCACCGAGTTGGGAATTGGGGTCTCCTTGAGAAGACAATGAGGAGAGGAACGTCGAGTTCAGCATGACCTCAATCCCAATGATAAGGAGAAGACACTATGAAGACATGGAGCCCGCGAGGGTGTGTCAGACTCGCGCTCATCGCGACGTGTGCGTTGTGGGGGCTGCGCGCACCGGTCGAAGCGCAGCCGTCCGCTGAACAAGAAGTGATGGCGGCGGGGAAACCCGTCTACGAGCAGTACTGCGCGACGTGTCACGGCGGGGACGCCAAAGGCGGTGGGGTCGCGAGTAATATGCTCACCGTGAAACCGGCGGATTTGACGATGATTAGCAAGAAGAACAACGGCACCTTTCCGTTCTGGCGGATGTACGGAGTGATTGATGGTCGCGAGGAAATCCGCGCGCACGGCACCCGGGATATGCCGATCTGGGGGGCGGAGTTTCGCCTCCAAGCCGCGTCGAATATCAACGCCCAATCTCAAGTCCGTGGGCGTATTCTAGAGTTAGTGTATTACTTGCAATCGATTCAAGCGAAGGAGTAGGGGATTTTTGCTCACGCAGAGCCGCGGAGAGAACCAGAGACTTCCGAGGTTTTCCTCCGCGTCCCTGCGGCTCTGCGTGAGATTCGTCTGCTCTTATTTCACGAACAATATCCACAGCCCAATGACGACAAACCCAATGCCCGCCAGGGTTTCCAAGAGGGCGGGGGAGACGATGCGGGTGAGTTGCTCGCCAAACATCACGGCGAGCAAGCTGCTCAACGTCAGTGCGGCCGCCGAGGCGATGAACACCCCGGCCCGACTTAACTTGGGGTCGGTGGCGAACAACAAAGTCGCCAGTTGGGTTTTATCACCGAGTTCGGCCAGAAAGACACTCACGAAAATGGGCGCCAGATTACTCACGCACGCTCCTTTGTGATGGTCACATCTCCACGACCAACTTCAACATATCGGTCTCGGTGATAATACCGACCAATTTGGGTCCCTCAAGGACCGGCAAGCAGCCAATTTTCTTGTCCATCATCAAGCGCGCCGCGTCTTGCACCGAGGCGTGCGGGGCAATCGTCAGCACGGGCTCGGTCATCACTTCCTTGACCGCGATCCCTTCGAGAAACGCGCGCTGCGCTTTTTCGCCGTACTTCATCACGGAGCCCAGAGAGGCTTTATAGAGGTCACGCTGGCTGACGATGCCGACCACTTTCCCATCGTCCATCACCGGGAAGTGGCGCACGCGCCCCAGTGTCATCACGTCTCTCGCCAACTGCAGCGAATCGTTGCGTCCAAGGGTTGTAACTTCCGTGGCCATGATGTCACCCACTGTCTTTGTCATAGTGTTCTCCTTTCATGGAGACTGTTCAGCAGGATATATGCCGGTCAGAAAAAGCGGCTAGCCTCGCGTTCTTTCGCAACTATAGGAAATTCCGTGGACGAAATTCTCATTTCCGCGACACTGGGCCTTGAGAACGTCCACCGCGCGGCTGGCATACTTCTCGCTCTTCTCTCACACAGAGGAAACAGCACGATGCTTCGTATTCGCTTTCATGGGCGCGGTGGTCAGGGGATGAAGACCGCGAGTCGTATCCTTGGCTCCGCCGCCTTTCACGCGGGCCTCGTGGTCCAAGACTCACCCATCTACGGAGCTGAACGCCGAGGCGCACCGATGAGCGCGATGACCCGTATCGCCCGTGAGCCGATTCGGGAACGGGGCATGATTGCCCGCCCGGACTTGGCGGTTATCGCCGACGATACCTTGCTCACGGACCCGACCGCGCTGCCGCTGGCTGGGTGTGATGCGCTGAGCACGGTGTTGCTGAATTCAACCAAGACCGAAGAGGAATTGCGGCAAAGCGGAGTGCCGCTGGTTGGGCGACTGCTCATCGCGGACTTCACGACGATGGTGCTCACAGCCACGCAATCGCTCGCAAGTTTGAGCGTGGCGTTGGGCGTGGCGGCTGTCGGTCTGTGTGACTTGGCGCTTGATGCGGCGCTGGCTGGGGTCGAGGCGGAACTGTCTTCGACACTTACGGCTGAGCAACGCGCGTCGAATGTCGCATTGGCGAAGACGGCGTATGAAAATCTCACGCAGAGCCGCGGAGACGCAGGGGGACTCTCTGGTCTTCTCCGCGCCTCTGCGTCTCCGCGTGAGATTCCTCCCGCCGCGGTTCTCGTGGAGGTCGGATTCGATCCCCCACGCATGGCCGCGCCCAGCATTTATGCGTTGGCCAACAGTTCAGAACGCCACACCGGCAATTGGCGGCAGTTCCGTCCGGTCCTGCATCAAGCGTTATGCACCAAGTGCTGGATTTGCTTCGTGCGCTGCCCGGAAGGCGCGATCACGTTGGATGCCAACGAGTATCCGGTGGTGAATTATGACGAGTGCAAGGGCTGCTTACTGTGCGTGCATGACTGCCCCACCCATGCGTTCACAACCGAGAAGGAGAGCCGATGAGCCACGGACAATTGCTCACAGGGAACGCCGCCGCCGCGTGGGGCGCGCGGTTGGCCGATGTCGATTACATTCCCGCTTTTCCCATCACCCCACAGACCGAGATTATCGAACTGCTAGCGCAATGGACGAGCGCGCACGAGATGGCCGCACGGTTTGTGACGATGGATTCCGAGCACTCGATGCTCACCGCCGCCGGAGCCGCCGCCGCCGCTGGAGCACGGGTTTTTACCGCCACATCGAGTCAGGGGTTGTTGTATGGTTTCGAGGTGCTCTACACCATCGCCGGCTGGCGGGTACCGCTGGTGCTGGTCAATGTCTCGCGGGCACTCGCTTCTCCGATCACCCTCGAAGCGGACCATAACGATATTCTCTCCGCGCGTGATAGCGGCTTCATCCAGATTCACACCGAGAGCTGTCAGGAAGTGCTGGACTCGATTCTCATGGCCTATCGCTTGGCTGAAGATGCGCGAGTGATGTTGCCGGTGCTGGTCAATCTTGACGGCTTCACGCTGTCGTTTACCCGCGAGCCGGTGGCGATGCCACTGGCCGCCGCCGTGGCCGAGTTTGTACCGCCGTATCAGCCGCACCATGCGTTTATTCGTGGAGACAAGCCGATGGCGCAAGGCACGGCGGTCCTGGGCGGCGCACCCTACAGTTACTTTCGTTACCAGCAGCATCGTGCGCACGAGAATGCGCTCGCCGTGCATGAGGAGATCGCGGGCGAGTTCGCGGCGCGCTTCGGACGTCACTACGGTCTGGTCGAAGCCTTCCAGCTTGAGGATGCGGACTATGTGCTGGTGATGTCCAACGCCTTTGCCACCAAGGGCAAAGCGGCCGTGGAACGATGGCGGGCACGGGGGATCAAAGTGGGACTGTTACGCTTGCGGGTCATCCGCCCGTTCCCGGTGGCCGCGATTGTCGCCGCGCTGCGCGGTCGCAAAGCCGTGGCGGTGATCGACCAGAATCTCGCCCCAGGAGCCGGGGGCATCACCTACGCCGAGATCGCGACAGCGCTGTATCCCGAACCCAACCACCCGCCGCTGTTCAATGTCATTGGCGGGCTCGGCGGCAAGGACATTTCTGATGGAGAGTTTGAGGTAGTGCTTGCCGATCTCGAACGAGTCGCGCGGGGAGAACGGGTAGTGAGCCCACGGTTGCTTTTCACCAAGCAAGAACACGAACGCACCCGCGCCCTGTTGAAGATCGCGGGGAAAGAGACCGCCGCATGAAGGGAGGGCGATTTCTTGATCCCCCTCACCCTAGCCCTCTCCCCCAGCCGGGAGAGGGAATTCCGAGGAGAACGGATGACCACACCAAGCAGCCCAGAACTGGAAACGATCAAGAGTCTCAAACAAATTGCCCGTGAAGAGTTTATTCTCCCCGGCACGGCGATCTGTGGCGGGTGTGGCGGACTCGAAGCGTTGCGACTCGCCGCCAAAGCCATTGGTCCCAAGACGGTGTTCGTCAACGCCGCTGGCTGTTTCACGCTGCTGGCGACCTTCCCATACACCCCATTCAAAGGCTCATGGTTGTACACCACCATGGCCAGCGCCGCCGCTGGTGCCCAAGGCGTGCGGGATGCTCTGGATGTGTTGATCGCACGCGGCAAGCTGCCAGCCGAGGAGGACGTTGAGGTGGTGGTCGTGGCTGGTGACGGCAGCACCTACGACATGGCGATGTCGTCCATCTCCGGCGCGATCTTTCGCGGGCTCGATTTCTGGTACTTCTGTTATGACAACGAGTCGTATGGCAACACCGGGATGCAGATGTCGAGCGGCACCCCGTATGGAGCCCGCACAGCGACGACGCCAACCGGCGAACACGCACGCGCCGGAACGGAACACGGCAAGAAAGACCTGTTCGAGATTTGGCGCGCGCATCGGCCCGCCTATCTCGCGACGGTGTCGCCGCGGTTCCCGATTGACCTGACTAACAAGTTTCTCAAGGCCAAGCCGCTACGGGGGCCGAAACTGTTCATCGCCCATGCCCCGTGTCCGACGGGCTGGCTGTATGACCCGGAACTAACCGGCGACTATGCCCGACTCGCGGTGGAGACTGGTATCTTCGCGCTCAAGGAAGCGGTCGATGGCGTGGTCACGCACACCTACGTGCCGCGCCGTCACGTGCCGGTGGAAGAGTATCTCAAGGGGCAAGGGCGGTATCGTCATCTCTTGGAACCGACACGAAATGAAGAGGCGCTGCAGCGCATTCAGGAGCAGGTGGACCGCTACTGGGCCACCGTGCACGAGACCACCGGCGCGGCGCGGTGAGGTGGAGGAGGCCCGTTGTGTTTTCACGTGATCTCCCAGAAGAGTTAGCCACACTCCCCGACCTGGCTCTTGACCTCCGCTGGACGTGGAGTCACGCGGGCGATGCGTTGTGGAAGCTGGTGAGTCCGGACACGTGGAAGCGCGTCGACAATCCCTGGGTCGCTTTGCAAGAGGTCCCTGGGGAACGGCTCAAGCAATTGGCGAAGGACCCCCAGTTCCAACACGAAGTGCGCCGCCTGACGGCTGGGCATCAGCGCTACTGCACCGACTCCGCGTGGTATCAACAGACCCACGCGGGGGCCTCGTTACACCAGGTTGCCTATTTCAGCATGGAATTTGGCTTGGGCGAGGCGCTGCCCTTGTATGCTGGCGGCCTCGGGGTTCTGGCTGGGGATTACCTCAAGGCCGCCAGTGATCTCGGCGTGCCCGTCGTCGGCGTGGGGTTGCTCTATCACGCCGGCTATTTTCGCCAGTTCCTGGATGCCGAGGGCCGCCAGCAAGACCTCTATCCCTATAACGACTCCACGAGCCTGCCCATTCAACCCGTGTTGGGCGCATCGGGGAACCGCGTGCATGTCTCCCTGGAGTTTCCGGGGCGCACCCTGTTCCTGCGCGTGTGGCAAGCGCGGGTCGGGCGCGTCATGTTGTATTTGCTGGATAGCAATGATCCCCGCAACACGCCCGCCGACCGGAGCATCACCAGCACCTTGTATGGCGGCGGCGCGGAACTGCGGCTCATGCAAGAGATCGTGCTCGGCATCGGGGGATGGCAATTGCTGGAGACCCTCGGGCTTGAGGTTGACGTGTGTCATCTCAACGAAGGCCATGCCGCGCTCGTCGTGGTGGAACGCGCCCGCGGGTTCATGCAACAACATGGCGTGTCGTTTTGGGAAGCGCTGTGGGCAACCCGCGCGGGCAACGTGTTCACCACCCATACGTCCGTCGCCGCTGGCTTTGACCGCTTTAGCCCGGCGTTGATTCAGAAGTATTTTCCCTATTTCCGGGACTATGTCGCGCAACTCGGGATCTCGCCGGAAGCGTTGCAGGCCCTGGGGCGGAGCAATCCCCACGATAGCAACGAACCCTTCAACATGGCCTCTCTCGCCATGCGCGGGTGCGCGGTCGCCAACGGGGTCAGTCAACTGCACGGCGCGGTGAGTCGGCGCCTCTTTCAGCCCCTCTATCCGCGCTGGCCCGAGGGAGAAGTGCCCGTCACCCACATCACCAATGGGGTGCATGTACCGTCGTGGGATTCCCCGTGGGCCGACACGCTGTGGACCGACGCGTGTGGGAAAGAGCGCTGGATGGGCGCGACCGAGCCCTTGGCCGAGGCTATTCACGCCCTGTCCGATGAGGCGCTGTGGGCGTTCCGGGCGGAGGAGCGTCACGATCTGGTGCGTTACGCCCGTCAACGGTTGGATCGGCAGTTGAACCACCACAGTGGCGACCCGGCTACCACCGCACAGGTTGCCCGGATGCTCGACCCCAACGCGTTGACGCTAGGATTTGCTCGACGCTTCGCCACGTATAAACGCCCGAACCTCTTGCTCCACGACCCGGAACGGTTGACCCGCCTGTTGTCGAACCAGGATCGGCCAGTGCAGCTTATCATCGCCGGCAAGGCGCATCCCGAGGACGAGCACGGCAAACGGCTCGTGCAAGAGTGGGTCGAGTTTACGCGGCAGCCCCGCGTGTGGGGGCGGGCGGTGTTCTTGGAGGATTATGACATGGCGCTGGCCCAAGAACTGGTGCAGGGCGTCGATGTGTGGCTCAACACCCCGCGCCGTCCCTGGGAAGCGTGCGGCACCAGCGGGATGAAAGTGCTCGCCAACGGGGGGCTCAACCTGTCGGTGCTGGATGGCTGGTGGGCGGAAGCGTACTCCGCCGAGGTGGGCTGGGCGCTGGGAGACGGTCGCGAACATACGGAACCGGAGTGGGATGTTACCGAAGCCGAGGCGCTCTATCACCTCTTGGAAGACGAGATTGTCCCGGCCTTCTACACCCGCGATGCGCAGGGCATTCCGCGCGGCTGGGTGACACGCATTCGCGCCAGCATGGCCCGCCTGGCGCCACGGTTTAGCAGCAATCGCATGGTGCGGGAGTATGTCGAGCGTCTCTATCTCCCAGCTGCCGTGGCCTATCAGCGCCGTAGCGGGGACGGCGGACGGCTCGCGAAGGAACTACACACCTGGTGGACACGGTTGCAGGCGCACTGGCACGAGCTGCATTTCGGCAACGTCGAGGTCAGCCGGGATGGTGACGCGTGGTCCTTCGTGGTTCAGGTGTACCTTGGTGAGGTTGATCCCCAATGGGTACGGGTGGAACTCTACGCCGACCCGGGCGCGGCGGACAATCCGATACGGATCAGCATGGAGCCAGGAGCTGCCATCCCCGGCGCGGTCCACGGCTACTGGTACCGTGCGGTGGTGGCAACCTCGCGTCCGGTGACGGACTTTACTCCGCGCGTCGTTCCGTATCATCCAGAGGCCCGCATTCCCAGCGAAGGAGCGCTCGTGCTCTGGCAGCGCTGAGATGCGACACGCGAGCATGAATTGGGATTGGGCTCTTTATCGAGAGCGACGTGCTGGCGCTTGGAGCGATTCAATGGAATAGACAATTTCGCGCATACGCGCACACGCCTGCAGTTCCGCGCCAAAGTCTGGACCCGCTTCCTGTGTAAATACCGTGCCCCAAATGGGCATGTCGCGCGGGCCGTGGCCCCAGATTTCCTTCCGACCGTCGATAGGCCGATACACAGCACCAACATCATCAGCATATCGAACTGCGGCATCGAGCGCGCGGTGGTGGCGAGGAAGATGCCCAGGGCAGTCGTGGCGAACAGGTGCAGCGCCGTACCAGCCAGAAACAACGTAATCGAGCCTTCGATCGGCACCGCCAGCAGCCCTTGGACGATGAAGACTAAGGCCAAAGCCGGTAGCGACGAACACCACTCCCGGCGAATTTTTCATTTCTGAAAATTTTCTTCAACTGATTTCCCAACTGTAGGAATCTTTTCAACTGAACCATTTGGCTCACGTGCCCGTACGGTTGATGATCCGTACATCTTTATGCTGGCACCTCGATTGCCCCTCTGTGCCCTCTATCAGGTCACTATCCGCAAACGGAGGAGATGACGGCTATCACTAGAATCGATCTGGAAACTTCGAACTCAGATACGAAGGAGAGAACAATGCAAATCAAACGTCCTGTGTTTTTGATGCTTTTTATCGGAACGCTTGCTGCTGTGTCCTTTGGCACGATTCCTTCCCCTCGTGCAGCGACCCCTGAAGATCTGAACAAGGATGCCGACCAGGCATTGCGGATCCTCACCTCCACGAACCCGTTCGCCGCCGATCTTTCCAAGAAGGCAAGGGCGGTGCTTATTTTCCCGAACATTGTGAAAGCTGGCCTGATCTTTGGCGGAGCGTATGGCGAGGGCGTGATGAAGCAAGGATCGAAAGTCATCGGGTACTACAACTCCGTTACCGCGTCCTGGGGATTTCAGGCCGGTGCTTAGTCATACGCCTACGTGGTCTTTCTGATGAGCAAGAAGGCGATCAAATACGTTCGCGATACGCGTGGGTGGGAAATCGGCACGGGTCCGACGGTGGTCGTTGTGAATGAAGGGGTCGCCAAAAATCTCTCGACGTCTAGCTTGAAGGATGATGCCTATGCCTTCATTTTCGATCAGCAGGGACTGATGGCCAGTCTGAGTATCGAAGGGACCAAGATCTCTCGTATTCGCACTCCATAACACTCCCTGTACGGCCTTCACTGTCATAGTGCGACAGCATTACACAGACCGCCATCTCACGAGTGTTCACGCCCTGTGTGCATGTGAGGAAAATGTGTCTCCGCGAACTGTAGAGGCACCGTAACAGCGAGGCCACACATCTTTTGCGGCAAAGTGTCTCATTACTGAGGGCGCTGCAATTATGATCGCGATGCTCCTTGGCGACAGCTCATTTGCAGCGTGAAGGATGCCCTTGGGACCCACAGGTTTTAGGGTTTTCACGACGTACAGAGGAAACACAGATGACCAAACTACTCACCCAACGGAGATCCTCCCGATGCCAACTGTATGTCTTCTTTCTCCTCTCGGCGCTGCTGGGAGGATGCGCGAGCACGCAGCCCCAGTCGCGGCCCTTTTTCTTAACCGAAGAGGAGGTCGAAACGCACGGACGTAAGACCTGGTTCGACCGCCTCATTGAGGTCGATCCCGGAGGCGTCTCCTTTGTGGTCGCAGGAGACTACCAAGAACGTCCGCCACGAAAGATTGCGGTACTGCCATTTGTCGATAAGGGGACAGGGAGTTACTTACTCA
>JABFSC010000674.1 GCA_013140885.1 Deltaproteobacteria bacterium
CCCTCGAAGTGAGGGACACCGGACCAGGGCTTCCGTCGGAGGAACAAATTCGCATCTTTGATCGCTTCTATCGGAGTGACCCTGCCCGCAGCCGCGGCGGGACTGGTCTGGGTCTTGCCTTGGCGCGTTCAATTGTTCTGCTGCATCACGGACACCTGACGGTCGAAAGCACGGAGGGGAGGGGCAGTTGCTTTCGGGTGGTGTTGCCGGTGGTGGATTCGCGGGCAATGTAGCGGTTCAGGATATTATCTCTCGCTCTCCGAGTCCCGACTCGCTCACAAGGCTCCCGATCCCCCTCTGGAGTTTTTGATAGACCTCCGACGCCATGCGCGCGCCGATGAGTTTGCGGAAGCCCTCCTCATTCATAAAGCGCGCGAAGATTTCGTCATTCTGCTCCATGCGCTCGACAAAGAGGGTATCGAGAAGATTGGTGAACACCAGGGTGAACCGGTCCACCGGATTGACCCGCGCCGCTTGCCGCAAACTCGCATCCGCGAGCGCGGCCTCCATGATTTGATCGAAGAAGAGCTGGTCCGCCTCGGTGAAGTCCGTGCCGAATCGTGCATTGACCACGTCAATCAGCCGTGAGAACCGCACGACTGCTTCTCGCACCAGCCCACTCCCTACCTCGGTTGGACCATCCAGCGGTCGCGCGCTGCCTTCCCTCAGACTGATGGACCCCTCGCTGATCTTCTGTAAACGGTAGTATTCGAGTCTGACTTCATCATCAAAGTTGTACCGTGGGCCACCATGCCGTCTCGGCAATTTCGCGGACAGATGGCGCAGAAACGTGTACAGCCGTTCGAGGTCGGAATCCTGATAAGGAATGATCTGGCTCAAGAACGCATACAGGTTGCGAAACGCTTGCAACTTGCCACGCCAGAGTTCAGCTTCCTCCTCGTCGTTCTCCAGCAAAGCTCGGAAACGGTCCACCGTCGGGTCGAGCACCGCATTCATCGCTTGATGGTCCGCGGGACTCTGCCGCTCCTTGGGCTTAAAGAAGATAGCGCAGAACCGCTGGACCTCTTCCCTAAGATAGACTCCCGTGCCGTCAAGGTCGGCTTTGATTTGGTACATGCGCGCCGGATCTACTTCCTCGCCCATCTCCGCGCCTTCGTGGAACTGCTTGAACGCCGCTTGAATCTCCTGGCGGTCGTTCACGAAGTCGAGGACGAAGGTGTCTTCCTTCAGCGGGTGCATGCGGTTCAAGCGCGACAACGTCTGCACCGCCTGAATGCCCGCGAGCCGTTTGTCCACATACATGGTGTGGAGGAAGGGCTGGTCGAATCCCGTTTGATATTTCTCGGCGACCAGCAACACGCGATAGTCCGGCGTCGCGAAGTGCTCCGGTAATTCCTTTTCCTTGACGCCGTTGTTCATCCCTTCCTCGGTGTAGAGTTTGTCGGGAATTTTGTCGTCGCTCACCGTTCCTGAAAACGCGACCAGCGTCTTGATCGCGTAGCCCTTCTCCTTGATGTAGCGGTCGAAACTTTCCTTGTAGCGCACCGCTTCCAGCCGTGAGCCGGTGACCACCATCGCCTTGGCCTTGCCGCCGATCTTGTGGCGGGTGACGGCATTGAAGTGCTCGACCATGATTTCGGTCTTCTGGGCGATGTTGTGGGGATGCAATCGGAGAAACCGCGCCAACGCCTTAGCCGCTTTCTTGCGCTCGACGTTGGGATCATCCTCGCACGCCTTGAGCAGTTTGAAGTAGGTGGCGTAGGTCGTGTAGTGCCGCAACACGTCCATGATGAAGCCCTCTTCAATCGCCTGCCGCATGGTGTAGCGATGGAACGGCTGCCCGTCGCGCCCAAACACCGCCAGCGTTTTATGTTTGGGCGTCGCGGTAAAAGCAAAGAAGCTCAGGTTCGCTTGGCGTCCGCGTTTGGCCATACTGCGAAACAGCGGCGTCATGTCTTCCAGACCTTCCTCCGCCGCGCGTTGCCGTGCTTCCTTCCGCAGGTCCTCACCGCCCAGCACCCCTTTCAACTCGGTTGACGCCTCACCAGATTGTGAGCTGTGGGCCTCGTCAATGATGACCGCGTAACGGTGAGTAGGCAGAACCTCGGTTCCTTTCTCCCCGCGCTCTTCGGCGAGCTTCAACAACTGCCGCGACACAAACGGGAACTTTTGCTGTGTGGTGATAATGATCGGCACGCCACTGTCGAGTGCCTCCGCGAGCTGTCGAGAGTTTTCGTCAATCTTCTGTACCACGCCTTGACGATGCTCGAACTGATAGATGGTGTCCTGCAATTGCTGGTCGAGGACGAGCCGGTCAGTGACGACAATCACGCTGTCGAAGACCCGCTGGTCCCGCTCGTTATGCAGCGAGGCCAAGCGATGTGCCAGCCAGCCAATCGTGTTGCTCTTGCCGCTCCCGGCTGAATGCTCAACCAGATAATTATGTCCCGGCCCTTCCTTGCGGGCTGATGCCTCCAGTTGCCGTACCGCCTGAAGCTGGTGGTAGCGAGGAAAGATCATCGCTTCCGTCTTCACTTTACGGCCTTCCTCCGTACGCCTCTCTTCGCTTTGCAAGTGGAGAAAACGTGCGAGAAGATCGAGCAAGCTGTCCCGTTGCAAAACCTCTTCCCATAGATAGGCCGTGCGATAGGTGCGTCCCCGCGGGTCGGGTGGATTGCCCGCGCCGTCATCATGCCCTTTGTTGAACGGCAGAAAGTGTGTCGCCCCGCCTGCCAGCCGTGTGGTCATGAACACAGCCTCGGTATCGACCGCGAAATGCACTAACGTCCGTCGCTTGAACTCAAAGATCGGCTCGCGTGGATCACGATCTTGGTAGTATTGTCGTTGCGCGTCGTTCACCGTCTGGCCAGTCAAAGGGTTTTTCAACTCGATGGTTGCGACCGGTACGCCATTCAAACTGACAGTGACATCGAGTGATTTCTCGTTACGTTCACTGAAATGGAGCTGTCGAGTGAGGCCGACACGATTGGCGGCATAGCGGGCCTCCAGTTCTGGATTCAACCCATGCGCCGCCTTGAAGAAGGCAATATGTAACGTTCGTCCATAACACTTGAAGCCGTGACGCAAGGTTGCCAACGAGCCGTAGGCGTCCATCCACTTACACAGGTCAGTCAGCACCTGCTCGCCGGTTTTCGTTCCGTGCAATGCTTCAAGTCTTGCCCATTCCTTGATCTGGGTTTCGCGGATGAAACTCAGTACGACCTCCGGGAAGATCGCCCGCGTTCGGTCGAAACTGCCACCGTCCACTGTCACGTAGCCGTTGGCCAGCAGATGAGATTCGATGACCGTCTCGAAAGCCTTTTCTTTTGTTTCAGGCATAGAAATCAAATACCCGTCAAATAAGAATGGTTGGGTAAAAATATTTCAACTACGCAAATTGACAACATTTTTGTCAGGACGGTTGCTCCGTTCGGCGGCCTTTTGGGGGTTCTATCAAATAACTGTCAAATAAGATTCAAATGCTATTTGTCTTTGCCTCACGCCCAAAAGGGGACGTATTTTGCATACTTCCTCCCCTGTTCGGGATCATAGGGTTTAATCCTGCCATCCTCTATAGCTTCACGAATGATACGGGAGGCAGTCGCGAGGTTGTGTTCAGCGATTCCGAACCGTTCACGAAGGCTTGAGTTCGTCATGGGGTCGCGCTGGACAAAACGGAGGCAGGCATGAAGGTAGCAAGCTCGAACCCGATCCGCCCGGTCCATGTCCTTGAGTTCTTTGTGAGCGAAAAGTACAGCTCTAGTACAACCCTCTGGTGTCTCGAAGCTTGGAGCGGGAAGTTGAAAGAATTCGGTCTCAAATACCACTTTGTCTACACCACTACCACGTTCTTCGCAGATACCCACTCGTCGCATAACTGATGCGAGTTCTTCATTCCTGGAACGAGGCGGAGTATCAAGAAATCGCTCAGTCTTCACTAATGGCAAGCCAGGGTTGGTAATCTCTATGCGATCAGAGAAGACTTCGATCATTGGCCCACTCCCTATCACTGAGAAATCCTGGTGGATCAGCATATTAGCAACTAACTCGCGAACGGCTGGTTCGGGATACATTGGCATTTCTTTACGAAGCGCTTTCCCGATAACCTCGTTACGGGGAAGTGAGGCATTCAGGGAGTCGATCAGTTCTGTAAATCCTGCCGCGTAGCCTTTCCGATTGTTCTGCTCGCGCAAGGTCTTCAGACGTCCCTGACCTTGATAGAAAATGATCCGAACGGTTTTCCGGCGCAAGCCTTTGAACTGTTCGAGGTTCTTGGCAAACAGGATCGCCCCCAGATTCGTAATATCCCAGCCTCCTGCCACATGAGGCGTGACCATCTGGTCGGCTGAGAGCTGGTCTAGTATTTTCTCCACTCCATCTGGGAGCGGTAGCCCTAGAAGATCAAAGTAGGTGGGGTAATCGAGCAAGGTCAGGACGTCGTTGCCGGCAAGTCGCTCCGCAGCCTTGAGTTCCTCAAAGGGAGTCCGGTCAAAAATTCGCCAGAGTTCGCGCTCTTTTTCTGGAAAGTCCTTCAGATTCTTGCGATAGGAGCCAACACGAATAAACTCCTGCCCTTGGAATTGTACTGGCTTCGACGACGCACGAGGAATTTCCAACACCACTACATTTTTTCCTTCCACCTCCACTGGCCAAAATCGGAAATCAATGCGAGGGCTCAACAGGCGTAACAACCAGCTTTCGAGGTCCTCGTTTCCTTTTTTTGCCGTGCCGGGACGGAACGTTGTTCCTACAATTTCATGGGTCTGGTCCGCGATCCCCCAGACCAGATACGCGTGAGTCTTACCACAAAGCGCTGCGGTATTGCTGAGAGCTGAGAGATACTCTCCAACTTCCTGCGGGTTGTCGTTGTTTTCCTTAAATTCTACCCACTCGGTTTCCGTGGGTAGCTTGCGTAGCTCGGCAACCAACCCGACGAGGTAGTCTTGGGTGCGGTCGATGCTCATGTGGTTATCGCTTCAAGATTGATCTTGCCTGTTACCGCAGCCGCAATCAAAGCCGCGCGACGTTCCTTCAATAATGATGTTAGCAAGGTGAGCGACATGAGTGATGTGCTGATTGAGCCTGTCAAAACAACGCTTCAGATGGTCGCGTCTCGATAGGCCTTGAGCACCGCATTCATGCGCGTCTGCCAGCCTGCGCCCAGGGAGCGATACCAGGCCAGCACATCCGCATCAATACGCAAGGCAATCTGTTCTTTGCGTTCCTGCTCAGCTTTCGCGGGGCGACCACGCTTCGCGCGCAGCTCTGCCACGCCGCGGTGGGCAATCGCCCCCTCCCAAAACGACCGCACAGCGGCTTTGTCGTGGGTGTCATACGGTACATCAACCTGGGGGGTATTCACGGAAATACGCTTTTTGCTCATGGGGTTCCGCCTCTCTACAGGAAATTATTCAGGGACCACCCTCAGTGATTCATCGTAGTACCCTCTTGCTTTGCCGAATCGCCTCGACACGAATGATATGCTTCTGTAGTGCCTGTTTGAGTACGAAGCAAAACGGCTCAAGAGGACTGCGGTTCTGTTCTGCTGCCGTGAGACCATGAAGCCGTGCCCGTGCTCTATGCAGATCGAGGGATGCCTGTCCCCGTCCGCGTATTCCTAACGTTGCCTCAATTGCTGCCTTGCGCAATTGTTGAATCAATTTGTGATTGAGACCCAGTCGAGCAATTGTCTCTGTCACGGCGGTGTCCGGTAGATCGTTTGCTTTGATCTCGCCATTTAGCGTAAAGGAGAACCTTTCTTCACGGCCTGGCCGAAGTGGTGAGACAAACAGCGATTCTTCTATTGTGTGAGGCCACGACCCCTTCTTGTGCGCGCCGTATGGCAATCCTGGAGCGTTGGGTGCCGGTACACGCGCGAGCATGTTGGAGTAGGAGACGTCTTCGCCGTTTACGCAGTGGGCCTGCGGCTTTGGGTGTTCGATATGGCAACTCGTCTCGTCTATCCGACGGCCGGTATAGGCACAGAGTCCGCCTTGCTCGGTCACGAGTGCTTGCCTAATCTCTCTTCGCAGGTCTGCCTCAATCAGGTCGTACCCGAAGTTTGGGTCGTTTTGCTGTGCCGCCCGCCACTGGGTTAGGCTCTGCGGCTCATTCCTTTTCTGAATATGTCGCATTGCCAAGTGCCTCAAGATTGTTGATGGTTGCTTCCAATCCAACGACCACAGCATCGTCGCCATGTAGAAGCGTCCGTAGTTTGTTGAGCCGCGTCCGTGCAGTTTCCAGGTCGCCAGTTTCAAGAGCATCCTCGACGGAGGAGATTGCCTCAGTGGCGGGCAAGGCCCTGGCGGCAGTTCCCATGATGTGCTCCAGCACGTAGTTCGCATCTAGCCCATAAGCCTGTCCACAACGTTCCAGGACGAGGCGGTTTCCCTCTTGACGGAGAAGCAGCAGCTTATCCGGTTGGACTTCGCCGATAATCTGCGGCGAATGTGTCGTTGTAACAAACTGACACTTCGGAAAAGCGGCCGTTAGTCGCGAAACAATTTCTCGCTGCCAACGAGGATGCATATGCAAGTCAAGCTCGTCGATGAGTACGATAGCCTGTGCGTCTTGAGCTGGATGATCGAGATTAGGGTTAGCCTGAGCCAATCGGCGGGTGAGGTCGATCAGCACGGCGAGAACCCCGCGCTCACCATCTGAGAGCTGGCTCAGATCGAGAGTCACCCCACACTTGTCCACGACGAGCCTGGGCTTGTCCCCGGTTTCTACTCGAAGGTTACGGAACTCACCTAGGAAGGCAGGAAGTGCCTGCTCGACGGCTCGGTTTGCGCGTGCGGGCTTCCCATCTGTCTCTTCGAGCGCGGCTTCCTTGCGCCAGAGCAGGGCGGCCTCACCAAGACGCAGTTCACGATCGTCGAGTGCTTCAGCATAGGCAGCGCCAATTCCTCCGGCTGCCCGTGCCTTGCTTGCACCCCGGTCAAGGGCGAGCGAGCGATGTGCAGAGTAGTAGATAACCAACGGCATGCTGACAACGTTGCGATTCTTCGGCGTTGCTGCCGCGCCCAGGCTGACTTCATACTTGTCAGGTGTATCGACTGCGTGCTCGCGCGGTCGTCCATCCTCGTCGGTGCTTAGCACGAACTCGGCAGCATTCTTCTGGGCGACACACGTCGCTTTCTTGCCCCCAGTATCAAGGCCAACTTCCACTTCCGCACGGAGGTAAGGCCACCCTCGCGCAATGTCTTCCGACTGGAACAAGAGATTCTTTGCGGACTTCTTTACGAACTTGACGAGTATATGGGAAAGCAGTACCCGGAGCGCCCAGAGCACACTTGTCTTACCAACACCGTTCTCGCCGACGATAAGAGTGAACCTAGGATCGAACTCAATGGAAGTGTGGCTCGTGAATCCGCGGTATTGCTCGACGGTGAGGCTTTTCAGGATCATACAGCACCTTCCAGTGTAAGCTTGCCCGTCACCGCCGCCGCAATAAGAGCCGCGCGCCGTTCCTTCAAGAGCCCTATCGTGCGTTCCGTCGCCGCGCGTAGGGCGTCCAGCTTGGCGGTCTCTTTCTGGATGTGGGCGACGATGGCGTGTTGTTCGGGAAGTGGAGGGAGCGGTATCCAAACATCACGAACTGAATCTTGTCCAATGTTCTGCATTGAGTTGCTAGCACCAGTCGCATTACGCTCGAACTCATAACGACCAGCCACCGAGCGCAAAAAAAGAACGAGGAAATCGCGTTCAAGTCGGGGGCTGTTGAAGACAAGGCGATAAAGTTTATCGCACAGCAACAGCTTAGGTCGAACTTCACGCACCATAACCGTGCTTCCGAGTAACTCCGTGGTATTTGCTCGACTTATCAGCACATCCCCAGATGAAATCTCGTATTCAGGCAACGGCTCAATGTCGTCCGGCAGTCGTTTGTTCTCGTTGGGATTGAATTCCCATCCATTAACTGCGCCTACTTTAAGCACTCCCCATTCACCTTCCTCAGCCGGGTAACTCTCACACTGAGGGGACCAACCTTGTTCAATCTCACTGAGATGAAACTTTAATCGTTCTGTCCGCCAATGCGCCGGAATCTCGCCAAGCCAAGGAATGCCAGAGTCACGGAGAGGTGCGGTTGGGTCGATGCCGCGAGTGACAGCATGGGTAATAAGTGCTCGCCGCTTCTCCGCCAACAGGCCCAACACGCGCTCTTTCGCCGCCACCAGAGCATCCAGTCGCGCTGTCTCTCGGTCGAGGTAGTTGGCGATGGTGCGTTGGTGTGATGCTTCAGGCAACCATGTCCACATCTCACCGAACTTCTCGACCGTGAAGTGAGCTATCGTCGACCTGTTGCAGAGAACATCAAACCAGCCCTGCGCCGCAGCGTGATGAAGCACATATGCTAGGAACCGCGGCTCTGCGTTCGCGCGACCTCGTACCAGGTGTAAAGCATTTTGGATGATCGTGCGTGCGGGAGGTTGTTCTGAGACAAGTGCCGCTCGTCCGACCTCACCTCCTTCACACACAAGAAGATCGCCATCCCTCACCTCCAATCCCAAAATCTCAGCCGGCGACGCCCACATGGTTGGAAGATCGGATAGTCTTACGCCGTTCCACTGAACATGCTGAGCCTTTAGGTAGGGAACTTCGACATCCTCCACCGACGTCGGAGCGTTCTGCAGCATCTTTCCGAGATTGATGGAAAAGGGACGCTTGAGTTGCTGCTGGCTCCAACCTGCTGCCACGCAGGGCTGCCAAGGAGCCCGATGGGCTCTCGGGATGTCCGTCACGTCGTCACCTCCCGCAGCAACCACATGATCTCTTCTTCGGCCTGCTTCAACTCTGCGTCGATCTCTTCCAGCGGTCGCGGCGGTGTGTATTTGTAGAAGTGACGGTTGAAGTTGATCTCATAGCCGACCTTATCTTTACTGCGATCCATCCACGCGTCGGGCACGTGGGGCCGCACCTCACGCTCGAAGTAGGCGTCGATGTCGTCCTTGAGCGGAATGTTCTCGAAATCTCGCAGATCAGAGTCCGGCTCAAAGGGATGGTCGATTGCTGATTGCGGATTGCTGATTAAGACCGGGGAAGCGGTCGGGTCTTTCTCGGTAAAGACCGTGCGAAACAACTTGTGTTCCGCAGTTTTCCAACGAGACTTGCGGCTCTTCAACAGAGTTTCGATTCTGTCAACAACAGCATTCCAATCAAGCAAAGGCTCACGGCCAAGCGCCTTGTGGATGGCCTGTACGTCGTCGAGCAAGTGCGGACAAGCGTCGAGGAAGCGAGCCTTGTCTTCGACGGTCATCTGATAGCGTAAGCGTAGCGGTCGCTCGACGGTGACGCGGGTATAGCCGAAGTCGGCATTGTCGAAAATTTTCGCAGTGTCGCTGTCAGCGAATCGACCGTAAAGACGCACGATTTCGGCGATCTGGTCACGCCCGTCCTCCTTCTCGCCAATTTTACGACGCTTGTCGCCAAGACTGCGGCGCATCGGGATGTAGAAAGCGCGAGCGTCGAGGAGCTGGATTTTGCCCTTGCGACGTTTCTCTTTACGATTGGTCACAATCCAGATGTAGGTGCCGATGCCGGTGTTGTAGAACATCTGCTCCGGCAGGGCGATGATGGCTTCCAGCCAGTCGTTTTCAATAATCCACTTGCGGATATCACTCTCGCCCGAGCCGGCGCCGCCAGTGAACAGCGGCGAACCACTGAAAACA
>JABFSC010000375.1 GCA_013140885.1 Deltaproteobacteria bacterium
GAGCCGAAGGCATCGTTGATATACACGTCGGTGAGGCTGGCCAGGGCTTGGGAGAAGGTGGGGTCGTTCTTTTCTTCTTCGGCGTGAAAGCGGAGATTTTCCAGTAACAGCACCTCACCGTTTGTCAGTTTTGCCACGCGCTCTTGGACCAGGAGCCCCACACAGTCGGGGGCGAGTGCAACCGGGCTCGCGAGTAACGTGGCTAACCTTTCAGCGGCGGGGTGCAGACTGAAAGCGGGATCGACTTTGCCCTTGGGACGTCCCAGATGCGAAGCGAGCAGGACCTTCGCGCCTTGCTGACGAGCATACTGAATCGTCGGGAGCGCTTCACGAATGCGGGTGTCGTCGGTGACCGCGCCGCTTTTGTTCAGTGGCACATTGAAGTCGACGCGGATGAAGACGCGCCTGCCTGTCAGCGGTAACTGCTCAATCGTGGTGAACGACATGATATGGGTTTCCTCATTCATTCGCGCCGCGAGTCGCGGATGTTCTTCTGTCTGATTGTGTTTGCTTGTTGAGAGGGAAGCGTTCAGCCTCCCGGAGAACCCAGGGGAGGGGAGCCCTGAAGAGTCTTCTGAATCGATTCAGAAGACTCTTCAGGGCTCCCCTCCCCTGGGGGTGCTTGTGTCAGGCCAACGACAGAAAGCTGAGAGCTGACTGTCGCTGACTTACGAAGATGCCGTGAGCTGTGGAAAGCTCGCGGGTTTGGCATCGACAGGGATGGCCGCTGGTTCCAGGGCGACATCAAGAACGTCGTCCATCGTTTCCACGAAGCGGAATTTCATCTCCTTTTGTACATTGGCGGGGATATCTTCCAAGTCCTTTTCATTCCGTTTTGGCAGAATGATGGTGGTAATGCCCGCCCGTCGGGCTGCCAAGACTTTTTCTTTCACGCCACCAATCGGCATGACCTTCCCACGCAGCGTAATTTCTCCCGTCATCGCTAAATTCGAGTGAATTGGCCGCCCAGTTAATAAGGACGCGAGCGAGGTGGCCATGGTGATCCCGGCGGACGGGCCATCTTTGGGAATCCCGCCAGCGGGGACATGGAGATGGAGATCGCAGTTCTCGAAGAAGTCTGGGGCGATGCCCAGACGATCGGTGCGCGAGCGAATATAGGATAACGCGGCCTGCGCGGACTCCTTCATCACATCGCCGAGATGTCCGGTAATGGTCAACCCTTTTTTGCCAGCCATCTTGGTCGCTTCAATGAAGAGAATCTCGCCACCATTGGGGGTCCACGCCAGCCCGGTCGCTACTCCCGGCTCTTGCGTGCGTTCGGCGACTTCGGAGAAGTACTTTTCCGCGCCGAGCAACTCACGGACCTTTGTCGCGGTGACAATCACTTTCTCCGTTTTGCCTTCGGTGACGCCACGCGCGACTTTGCGGCAGACACTGCCGGTCTCGCGTTCAAGATTCCGCACGCCAGCCTCATGCGTATAACTGCGGGCCAGTGACAAGATCGCCTCATCCTCGAAGGCGATATTGGTATCCTCAAGGCCATTCTCCTTGATTTGTTTGGGAATCAAGTGGCGTTTGCCGATTTCGAGTTTTTCTTCCTCGGTGTATCCGGTGAGCTCAATGACTTCCATCCGGTCTCTGAGGGCTGGGGGGACTGGTTCGAGATAATTCGCGGTGGTGATGAACATGACCTTGGAGAGGTCGAACGGCACATCAAGGTAATGGTCGGCGAAGGTGAAGTTTTGTTCAGGGTCGAGCACTTCGAGTAGGGCCGAGGCTGGATCGCCCCGGAAATCCGTGCCCAACTTGTCAATCTCATCGAGCATGAACAAGGGATTGTTAGAACCCGCCGTGCGGAGGGACTGGATGATCCGTCCGGGTAGCGAGCCGATGTAGGTGCGACGGTGGCCGCGAATTTCCGCTTCATCCCGTACGCCACCGAGGGAAATCCGGACGAACCGACGGCCAATCGCGCGGGCGATGGAGCGGCCCAAGGAGGTTTTCCCGACCCCTGGCGGACCGACAAAGCAGAGGATGGGACCTTTCGGATCTTTTTTGAGTTTGCGAACCGCGAGGTATTCGAGAATCCGGTCCTTGATCTTCTCCAAATCGTAATGATCCTCGTCGAGGACCTGGCGTGCATGGATAATATCGAGGTTGTCTTCGGTGGAAACCGCCCACGGCAGGTTGACCAAACATTCGAGATAGGTGCGCACCATCGAATGCTCGGCGGATTCCGGTGGAATCAAGCGCAGCCGTTCCAGTTCAGTATCGGCGGCTTTGCGTGCCTCTTCGGGCATCTTGGCGTCTTCGATCTTCTTGCGCAGGTCTTCGATTTCGTTCGAGCGCGTATCCCCTTCGCCTAACTCTTTCTGGATGGCGCGCATCTGTTGGCGCAGATAAAACTCTTTCTGGTTCTTATTCAGCTCACTTTGGACCTGTGTCTGAATTTTATTGCCCAGTTCGACGAGTTCAATCTCGCGGCTGAGGATGGTGGACAATTTCTCCAGACGGATGCGCACTTCCATGCTGTTCAGCAGGTCCTGCTTTTCGTCCACGGAGATATTGAGGTTCGAGGCGATCAAGTCCGTGACTCGACCGGGGTCCTTGATGTTCATCACGACGCCCTGCAATTCATCGGGCAGGTAGGGGACCATCGAGACGAACTTGGCGAATTGACTCACCATGTGGGCTTGGAGCGCGTCCAGGTCTTTCGAAGGGGTGTAGGCGTCTTGCAGATGCGCGACGCGGGCGCTGAGATAAGGATCGGCCTTGAGATACTCTCGTATCTCGATCCGTTTGAGACCTTGGATAAGAATGCGCACACTGCCGTCCGGGTATTTGAGCATTTTGAGAATACGACCGGCACAGCCACGCGCGAATAACCCTTGCGCGTTCGGGTTTTCATCGTCGGGGTTCTTTTGGGTGAATAACCCCAGTATGTTGTCTCCCTTCCGACAATCATCGACAAGTTTCAGTGACGCCCCGCGCGAAATCAAAAGCGGGACAATAGCGGATGGAAAGATAACGACTCCACGGAGCGGCAAAATCGACAGTTCTCCTGGAACCGTCACTCCGCTTGGGTCATCTTCGAAACCAACTGGACGATGCTCCTGAAGCTCTTCGTCCCCACTGGCACTGATTTTTGGCTCTGCCATTCTGGATTCCTCCAATAACTGCTATCGGGACATCTTCGTATATATGAAGATAGATAATACATGGTCTCTGCTTGCACAAGGGGTAAAGTGTCGTTACAACGGCGGCGCGTCATAAATGAGGAGCGGTACTGAACCATGAATGAGGCGGGAAAATCGTATCGTGCGGTCCTGTTCGACCTGTTTGGGACGGTGGCGCTGTTCGCTCAAGAACGAATGCCACTCTTTGAATGGCAGGGGAAAACGACGCGCTCGACGATGGGACAACTGCGAACGGTGATTGAGGAAAAAATCCCTTCGGTTCCTTTCGAGCGGTTCTTTACCGCCATGTCGGACGTGAACCAGGAACTGGGCGCGCTCCGGAATCGAGACATGCGGGAGTTCTCTTCGACAGATCGCTTCAATCGGGTATTGTTGCGCGTTGGATTGTCGGAGACGATGGCGACGCAACAACTCGCCGGAGAGCTGGCCGATGCGCACATGGAGTTACTCGCCGACGCCACGACGGTTCCCGCTGACCATGTGCGCCTGCTGGCGCGGGTCTTTCCGCGCTATCGCGTGGCGTTAGTCTCGAACTTCGATCATGCACCCACCGCGCGCCGCATTATCGAACGTGATGGCGCTTCTTCGTACTTCCACCACGTCGTGATCTCTGACGAGCACGGATGGCGCAAACCGCATCCCCGCATCTTTACCGATGCGCTCGACGTGCTGGACGTAAGTCCCTCGGAGGCCCTCTTCGTGGGCGATTCTCCCTATGATGACATCGTTGGCGCGCGCCAGGTGGGAATGGACATTGCCTGGGTCAACGCGCTGGATGCTCCCTTGCCGGAGAATATCCCCGTTCCCGACTACACGGTGCGGGCCATTCCTGAGCTGCTCCAGGTGCTCAGTTTATCGAACACTGAACGTGCATTATGAAACGCAAATCGCAAATCGCCGTCATTGGAGATAGCAACCCCTTAGCGGAGGTTTTACGCTGGGCCGAGGAAGTGGGGCGACTGGTGGCGGAAAATGACGGGGTACTGATTTGTGGGGGACTCAGTGGAGTGATGGCTGCGGCCGCACGCGGTGCCGCTGACGCTGGAGGACTCACTATTGGTATCCTGCCGTCTTACGATGCCGCGACCGCCAATGGGGCCATTGGGGTGACCATCGCAACCGGGTTGGGACATGCGCGTAATACGCTCGTGGTCTCTTCTGGTGATGCCGTCATCGCATTACCTGGGTCCTACGGCACGCTCTCCGAAGTCGCGCTCGCCTTGACTCTGGGAAAACCGGTGATCGGCGTGAACGCCTGGGCGGATATCCGTGGGGTGGAAGCAACTGATTCCCCGGGCGCGGCGGTGGCGTTAGCGTTCGCGGCGGCTCATCGGTTTCAGCACTAAAAGGTGCCAGCGTTCAGCTCTCAGTTTTAGGAGTCAGCCAGACAAGACGGCGTAGCGGGTTTCCTCTAACTTTTGGCTCAAGTCAGAAGTTTCAAGGGGAGCCTTTCCTTATTTTTGCTGAAAGCTGAAAGCTGAACGCTCACGGCTGAACGCTAATGAAAACTACCCTTGCCGAGTTCCCGTTCCCCCTTGGCGTAGACGTTTACGGAGGATCGGGATCGCATTGATTTTCATATCGCGGAGGAGGTCCCAGTAGATGCCGCGCGGACGCGGATAGATGGCGCGCGTGGCGATGACCTCGGTCGGCGTGATGATGAAATCGACCGGGAGGTCATGTGGGAACATGGGAATTTTGTGGAGGATCATTTGGAGAGGATGGATCGTCGTGATGATCGGGGTCAGCTCGCGGACTTTTCCTTCTTCGCGGAGCAGACCGTATTCGAGATCGGAAAACCCGCCGCCTTTGCCTAACCTTGCGCCATCGCGACTCGCCGCGACGGAGCCACAAATAATGAGGTCGGTATGGCGCATCTCGCGGGGAGAGACCAAGCGGCCATATTTCAATGCGCCACGGAGGCTGGTGGTCGCGAGGGTACGATTGCCGAGCTTTTGCGGATCGAGTTCTATGAAGCACTTCTCCGCTGTGAGACGTGGGACGGCTAAATAAACAATTTTTCCATCGGCAAGGGCGGCTCGACGGATTGGAAGGTGGGGGGCATCCGCACTCAGTTTAATCACGTGGGCTTTACGCCAGACCGTGAGCTCACGGAGCAAGCGTGCCGCACGATCCGCCCCCACGAAATTTGGAATCCGCCCTTGGGGATTGGGGAAGCGAACTGCCCCGTGTTGGGCAAGGAGCTGCCAAATCGCTTTCCGAATTTCGGCTTTGAGCGTCGTGGCTTGGAGATTGTTTGGATACCGTTCTTGCGCCGCCATTCTTGCGGTCTTTCCTGGGAAAATATTCGTACCACCAGTCCGTGAAGTTAGCGTCATACAGACCATAGAACGCGGCAAAACACAAGTCGGACCGTGACAGAAGTGAAAACTTCTCATAGTATCCCCGAAAGAAAATCCACGCCCTGCGGTATTTAATGAATGAAGGAGTAGAGATGCCGACAAAAGAGACACGTCCTGATATTGGGGTAATCACCGCGCAGCCGCCCCTCGTCAACCTGAAAGTGCTCGAACGTTTTCTGCGGATATTAACGTGGCAGATGTTTTTCTTGCTCGCGTTCTTATTTTATCTCGTGGCGCGTCCGCAGTCCGGTCGCTATCAAGTGATTCTTGGTAAAGATGAGATCGTGGTGTTTGATACCGCTACTCTGCGCGTGGTGCCGATCAAGCCGCAGCAAATCAGTGAAGCCGCAGCGGCGGGAAACAAAACCACGCCCGGCGTTCCGAGTACGCCAGAGAATCCACCACCCGCAACGCCAGAGACGAAATAGCCGCGAAAATAAGGAGGAACTATGCGTCGGTTTGGAGTCGTGCTTTCGACCGTCACCGAGGGATCGCCACAGGAATTCATCGACCTTGGCAAACTGGCCGAGGATCAAGGGTTCGAGGCCGTCTTGGTCAACGAGGGGAAGGGGGATGCCTTGGCGTGCGCCGAGGCGATCGCGCTGTCTACCTCGCGCATCAAAGTCGGAACGAACATCGCCAATATCTATTTCCGTCATCCGTTTCTGACGGCCCTGACCGCGCGAGCGATTGACGAAATCGCGGGCGGTCGCGTGGTGTTGGGATTTGGCATGAGTCACCGCCCGTTATTGGAGTCGCTCGGTATTAAGATGGAGCACCCGCGCGAGTATATGCGCACGTATGCGCGCACGGTGAAGAAACTGCTCACCGGGCAAGATATCGGCGCGTTCCTGCGCCCGCGCCCTTCGGCGCATCCGGTCCCGGTCTATGTCGCGGCCGTGACGACCGAGAGTGCGGAGGTGGGCGGAGAAGAAGCGGATGGGATCATGCCGTTCCTGCCCGCGCGGACGTATTTGCCTAAGTTAGTGGCGGCGGCGAAGGCTGCCGCGCAACGGGTAGGCAAGGATCCCAACGCGGTCGATTGTATCGTAAGCATTCCGACCTTCATTTCGGACGACCTCGCGCAAGCGCGGTCCGCGGCGCGATACAATCTCGCCTTTTTCGCGCAGTTGCCCTTTTATCGCAAGCAGTGGCGGCGGTGTGGTTTTGTCGAGGAAATGAATGCCATCCAAAAGTTGTGGCAAGAAAGAGGAGATCGCAAAGCGGCGGCGGCACTGATTCCCGACCAAATGGTGGATGAAGTCTGTATCTTTGGCCCGGTCAGTCAGTGTCGAGAGCAACTGGAGGCTTTTCGTGAGGCTGGGGCCGCGATGCCGGTGCTGGCGGTGAGTCCAGTGAATGAAGAACGACTGGCCGCGACGCGCAAGGCGTTGCACCTCCTGCGGCCATAGCAAATCAATTGTGACCACTGTCCGATAGTAATTTTTTGTGGAGACGTCCTGCTGGGGCGTCTCTTTGCGCCTGCCGGTTCTCGCAGGTGAGGGCATTGCCCGCCACCGGGGAAGCGGGTACGGTGCACTGCTTTTTGAGACGGGTCATTGGACCTGAGAGGAGAATTTTTTGATGTCTGTTGTTGTTGCCCCCGTCCTTACTACTGATACTGAAGAGAAAATGCCACCTTGGTCATATCCTTGGTGGCGTCCATCGGCTGGCCAAAGCATCATCCTTTTTTGGATAGTCCTGATTCACATTACCGCCGCGGTGGGACTCATCATCTTCCCGCTTCCAGGGTGGAAACTGTTACTTGGCGCGATCACGCTCGCCTGGCTTGGTGGTTTGGGAACAACCGTGTGCTACCACCGCGCGCTCGCTCATCGTTCGCTCGAACTGCATCCAGTGGTGCGAGAGATTCTGATTTTTTTCGCCATGTTTAATGGCTCCGGGACACCGCTCTCGTGGACAGCGAACCACCGCCTCCATCATGCGACCGCTGATACGCCGGACGATATTTCAAGCCCGCGCATGGGTGGGTTCTGGTGGGCGCATCTGCGCTGGCTGTGGCAAGCGGGGCAGATCACCCCGGCGCGATACTGTCGCGACCTCAACACCACGTCGTATCGCGTCTGGTCCGCGCTCCAAGGGCCACTGCTCGCGGCCTCGTTTCTGTGCGGCGCGCTTTTTGGCTGGTCGGCCTTCTTCTGGTTAGGGGCGGTCCGGCTGGTGTATGCGCTACATGGCCAGTGTTTCGTCAACAGCGTCTGCCATCTTGATCCCGATGCGGCACCGCTGAAAGATTCGAGTCGGAATGTGCGTTGGCTGGGATTTTGGCACTTTTTCCAAGGCGAGAATTGGCATCACAACCATCATGCGCGACCGGGGTCGGCACGATTGGGGTGGACTATATCCCAGGTTGATATTGGCTGGTGGGTGATCGTCGGCTTGGAGCGTTTAGGGTTGGCCACCGAGGTGAATCGGCCACATCGGATCGGTGACTGATTGCGCTCTTCACGATTCCCCATGCCCCCGGCTTGTACGTGGCCGGGGGTGCGAGCGAACGTGTTCAGTCACAATGGGCGGAAGTGTTAGCGGTGGCGGAAGGTGATGCGTCCGCGATCGAGATCATACGGAGACAGTTGCACGGTGACCATGTCGCCCTGAATGATCTTGATGAAAAACTTGCGCATCTTGCCAGCGATATGGGCCAAGACGAGATGTTCGTTTTCGAGGCGCACCCGAAATAAGGCGTTTGGGAGCACTTCGACCACTCTGCCAGTGACTTCGATAGCGTCGGTTTTGGTGGTTTGCGGTGGTCGTGGAGTGGAAGGTCGTTGTGGTCTGTTTTGTCCGTGTCGTGCGCCTGGCATCTGTTCCCCTATCTGCTTAATTAAGGAGGCCCCGGAAACTCCGAGAGGGTTTCCGGGGCCTCGTATGTTTTGAATCAACCTCAATATATTGAACGCTCGGTGGCGATAACGGGCTGCACCGTACCAGGTTTGTTCTCGGCGGACAAGCTAGCCGCGCCCATTTGTTCGTCGGTCCGAGCGCCAGTGCCTCAAGACCGATCCCAATCTCCCTTGCTGAATGAGTGGTCATCCTCTATAAGAACCGCGGGCGATACTGTGTCTTGACGGTGAGATCACGAGTAGCTGCTACCCTCTGAACAGATCGCACCAGCGTTATGCCAACAAGTCCGAGAGCTATTCTTACTTCGTTCCCCAACTCGCGCTTCTGCAATTCGAGAGCGAGTTCTTTCGCTTTGGGGCATACTCGCGTCTTGATTCCTCGCGAGGCTCCTCTCTTTCCAAAAAGTAAAGGTAGGGTTTTTTATGCGTGATCGTCAGATTGGGTGGGTATTGCTGATGTCGGTGGTCCTGAGTGTGTCCGGGAGCCGTGCTTACGCGGACATGGCGGGGACCGCCACCGCGTCGAGCCGCACCTGGAAGTTGGTTGAGGAGATGACCCCGGAAGAGCTGAAGAACGTCGAGCTCCGGACCGACGCGCCACGACATCCAGAATTCCCGTACATGCCCGCCGAAGCCTACCCCTTTACGCCCCCGTATACCGCTGAAGAGATGGGATACCGATTGATGGAATTCACCCAGCGCCCCCGGTGGTCCTGCATGTTCGCCAACCTCTGGGGGTCGATCTCCGCGCAGGGGGTGCTGATGAACCCCGGGAAGTCGGTCACGTTCATGGACTATCTTGACCCGCAAGGGGTCGCCGCCGAGTTCGCCAAGAAACCGGGCGAAGAGATGTATCGCTACCTCAACCAGAATACATTTCCGCCAGATGCCGAAGGGTCACAACGGATGACCATCCGCTACCGGACGGATCATGAACATGTGAAGAAAGAGGAGTCGTTCTTTTACTCGCCGTCCATCCGCCGTGTGCGTCATCAAGTGCCGTTCCGCAGACAGGACAAATTTCCCAATCAAGCGCAGACCACGGATGATGCCACCGGGCGTGATGCCTGGGAGTACACGTGGAAACTGATTGGCACGGATGTGCTGTCACATACAGTGCGGTTCCCGGTGACTCGCCCCACGGTGGTGCTGGGCATCAAAGGGGATGCGACGCTCCATGAAGTGCGCACCGCGGATCTGAGGCTGATGGGAGA
>JABFSC010000449.1 GCA_013140885.1 Deltaproteobacteria bacterium
GCGGAAGATCGTTTTTCTAGTCATGCCCCCTTTCATTTCGACTTATCGATCCTCGATCTCTACGTGCCACTCAAGCATGGCGCGTCGGTCCATCTGATTGGAGAAGACCTCGCGCAGAATCCCAGACGGCTTCCTCACTTCATCGCTGAGCAGAGGATTACGGTCTGGTACTCCGCCCCTTCCATCCTGGGAATGATGGCGCAATTCGGCAAGCTGGATAGCAATGACTCCAGTTCGTTACGCCTCGTGCTGTTCGCGGGCGAGGTGTTTCCGGTGAAACATCTCCGGCTCCTGGTGGGTCTCTGGTCACATCCAACGTACTATAATCTGTACGGACCAACCGAAACCAATGTGTGCACGTTCGCGAAAATCCCGACCACTATTCCTGACGACCGAACGGAACCCTACCCGATTGGCCCCGCCTGTTCTCATTGTGATGATCTCGTCCTCGACGCGGACAACACTCCCGTGGCGGACGGCGAAGAAGGGCTCTTGTACATGGCAGGCCCCTCGGTCTTCGGCGGATACTGGAATCGACCGGAAGAAAACGCTTCACGGTTTATCGAGCGCGACGGACGACGTTGGTACAACACTGGGGATGTCGTACGCAAGGAGCCACACGAAGGGTACATCTACATAGGCCGACGCGATCGCATGGTCAAACGGCGCGGCTATCGGATCGAATTAGGCGAGATTGAAACGGCGCTCTACCGCCATAAAAAACTGCGCGAAGTTGGCACCATCGCACGGGCGGCACAGGATGGGGTCAAGATTCTCGCCTATGTGTCCGCTCAGACCTCCGAGCGTCCATCTCTTGTCGATCTCAAGGCCTTTAGCGCGCAAGTGCTGCCCTCGTACATGATTCCCGACTCCTTCATCATCCTCGAACGTCTTCCCAGAACCTCGACGGACAAAATCGATTACCAGGCGCTGACGCGGTCCGCCACACAACAGACCCCAGTCCTGTAACACAAAGTTCCACTGTGTTGGACAACGTGATCAATGGGGCCTGGTGACCCCAGGCCCCATTGATCGGAGCTATCCTTGAACCGCCTCACCTCGCGCGATGCCCCCGACGAAAATAGGGCCGCGTCACCACCGCGTCCGCCGTGGAAGGAGAATACCAATGGATCTCGAGTTATCTGAACAGCAACAGAAGTTGCAAGATGAAGCCATTCGTTTCGCTCGCCAGCACCTCACCGACAATATCATCAAGCGTGACCAGAGTGGCGACTTTAGTCGGGAACTCTGGCGGCGCTGCGCCGACTTCGGACTGCTGAATCTCGTCGTTCCCGAAGAGTACGGCGGCGCTGGACTTGGGTTGTCCGATGTCATCGCGGTGATGGAAGGGCTAGGGTACGGCGGCCGCGACCAGGGATTACTGTTCTCCGTCAACGCGCACTTGTGGACGAATACCATTCCCATCTTGCGCTATGGGACGGAAGAACAAAAACAGCAATACATTCGTCCCCTCTCCGACGGGACGCTGATTGGTGCTAACGGCGCAAGTGAACCTGAGGCGGGCTCCGATGTCTTTTCGATGAGGACACGAGCTGAGCAGCGGGGAGACCACTATATCTTGAACGGAACAAAGATGTTCGTGACCAATGCGCCAGTCGCTGACCTGTTCGTCGTGTACGCAACCCTCAACCCCGAGCTTGGCCCGATGGGGATTACTGGGTTCGTCATCGAGCGGAATACCCCTGGCCTGAAAATCGGTCGCGCCTTAGAGAAAATGGGGTTACGGACTTCACCAATGGCCGAGTTGATTTTGGAAGATTGCAAGATTCCCGTTACCAACCGACTGGGACGTGAAGGGCGTGGGATGGAAGTCTTTGAGTGTTCAATGGAGTGGGAGCGTGGCTGTATTCTGGCGAACTGTCTCGGCTTGATGCGGCGGCAGTTGGAAGAGTGCATTGCCTATGCCCGCACCCGTAAGCAGTTTGGTCAGCCCATCAGCAAGTTTCAATCGGTCGCCAATGTGCTCGTCACGATGAAAATTCGCCTGGATACCTGTCGTCCGCTTGTCTATCGGATTGGCTCCTTAAAAGAGCTCAATCGACCCACGCTGATGGAATCGGCAATTGCCAAGGTTCATGTGTCCGAAAGCTATGTGCAGTCCTGCCTCGACGCGGTGCGTGTGTTCGGTGGCTATGGGTATATGACCGAGCAAGGACTTGAGCGCGACCTGCGGGATTCCGTTGGCAGCCTGCTCTATTCCGGCACTTCCGATATTCAGCGCAACATTATTGCTCGATGTCTACGGTTATAAACTCGGCGACCGGTTTGGACTCGCTGAGACCGTATCCCTCTCCATCTTGGGGACGGGCTTAAAATTCTCGTGCGCTTTGGTAAGCATGTTCCTGTGAGCAAACGTATCGGGAAAGAAAGGAACGTATTATGCCTTACCCACAAGCGGGAATTATTCCGGCTCCAAGCCCCAATGCCCTGTTCTTGATTCTCCGAGTCCTCGATCCCCCCACTAATGGACGCGCCGTCGCAAAGGCCCTGACTGGCGTCCCTGCGCTCGTCGAGAAAGTCGGCGCGATTGACCCCCGCGCGAAACTGCTCTGTACGGTGGGATTCGGTTCATCCTTTTGGGATACGATCTCGCCGAAGAAACGTCCTTCCGGTCTGCATCCGTTCAAAGCAATCGAGGGCGGCTCCTTACGGGCGCCAAGCACGGGCGGTGATGTGCTGCTCCATGTGCTCTCGAAACGCCACGACCTCAACTTTGAGTTGGCCATGCGTCTCCGCGCCCAACTCGGTGACATGGTCGAAGTCATGGACGAGGTGCATGGGTTTCAATATCTTGACTCCCGCGACCTGACCGGATTCATCGACGGCACCGAGAATCCGTCGGGCGCGAAAGACCGCACGCAGGTTGCGTTGATCGGCGAAGAGGATGAAGCCTTTGCCGGTGGGAGTTATGTCTTCACGCAACGGTACGTGCATAACCTAAAAAAATGGGCGACGGTGCCGACCGCGGAGCAAGAGAAGGCGATTGGCCGCAAGAAAAAAGACAGCACGGAAC
>JABFSC010000570.1 GCA_013140885.1 Deltaproteobacteria bacterium
GGCCATCTCCTGATCACCCAACTGGAAGGGACCGCGCCGATCGTGCGTCTCATCCAGGACCCGCACGGAGCCTGGAACCTGCTGGAAGCCCTATCGTCAGAAACTGTAGAAGAGCCGTCGGCAACTGAGACCGACGGTCTCGATATGCTCCTCGAATCAATCACGTTCACGCAGGCGCGCCTTGAGGTGACACTCGCGGGTCAAGGGGCGACCTCATACCATTTGGCGGAGACCACTGTGGCGGCGCGCATGGAGCGGGTAGGGCGCGGCACCACGGTCCAGGTGCGGCAACTTTTGACGCAATTGCGCGGCGCGCCATTGCCGACGGTCCACGTTGGTGCCGCCCTCACCTATCAGGATGTGACCACACCCGCCACAGTCCACATCGCGAACCTGACCCTGGACACGCCGGAGTCCCGTCTCCGTGCCACCGGTGAGATCCACGATCTCCAGACGCTGGAGATGACCGCCGATTTCGTCATCGAGAAGCTGGCAACCGCGGAGATCAAACAATGGGTGCCAACTTGGCCGCTGACCCAGGATATTGCTGGCTCGGTGCACTACCGTGGTCCGCTGAGCGCGGTGCATGCGCGGATCGACTTGGCGGCAGCCGATGCCCATATCACTGGTGACATCCGTGGTAACGTGAATCACGAACCGCCTTCCTATGCGGGAACAATCAGCCTCACCCGGTTCGACACCCGGAAGATGCTCGGACGCCAAGATGTCGGTGGGGTGATCGACGGCACCGTGGAGGTGCGTGGACACGGCACGACATTGGCCGCGCTGGAGGGTCAAGCGGACCTCACCATTCACGCTTTGGAAATGTCCCACTGGCAACTGGGCAATGTCGCGGTCAGCGGGAGCCTGGCCCAGCAACGCGGAACGATGAAGGGCACGTTAGCCAGCACGCTTGGTCACGCGACCTGGCAAGGGACGGTGGACATCAGCGAAAATCTTCCTCGCTACGAGCTGAACTTGGCGGTGGAACATCTGGACATCAAGAAAGTGACCGCCGCGACTGAACCGCTCACCAGTGATCTTAACCTGACGGGAACGATCTCTGGCAAGGGTTTTCACTTCGCGGATCTGGAAGCACGGGCGGACATGAGCCTGCGTCCGTCCACGGTCGGACCAGTCACGATCGACCGTGGACAGCTCGCCGCTCGGCTTCTGGAAGGTCGGGTCCACATCGCTGAGTTGACTCTCGCCGCGAGAGAAACAACTGTCGCCGCGCGTGGGGAGATCGGCACCAACAATACGCAGCCAGGACAACTTACCTATGCCTTTCATGTTGGCGATGTGTCTCCGTGGTTGGTGCTGGCGGAACAGCGCGGCTCTGGAGCGATCTCCGTCAACGGAACCGCCTCGGGGAATCTGAGTGCTCTTCAACTCCACGGTGAACTGCAAACGAGGCAACTACGGGTGGCGACCACCACTGTGCACGACGGCAGCCTCACGTATCACCTGGTGGATATCGGCCAGCCACAGCCGACGGGGACGCTCACTGCCCAATTGCGGCACATCGACGCGGGTGTGACACTCGAGAAAGCCGACGCAACCGTCACGCTGCTGAAGAGTCGGCAGTCCTCCGCGCTTGCCATCGCGCGGGTGGACCTGGCAGTGCGGGATGCCGCGCTCCGCACCCACCACGTACAAGGAGAGGTATCCTACCAAACGGCCCGAACGACCGCGCAGGTCACCACACTGGAAATTGAGACACCGGATGGTCGTTGGCGACTGGCGCACCCGACACAGATTATGCAGGAGAACGCGGGAGTCTCTGTTGAGCGCCTCCTTATGACCAAAGGGACGGAACAGATTCAGCTCGCGGGTCGGGCGACGTTGTCCGGACCACAGGATTTTCACTTGCACCTCAGGCGCGTTGCGTTAGCCTCATTGCGGACCTTCTGGTCTCCACAGCCTGATATCAGCGGGCTCCTCACCGTGGACGCGCACATAGCGGGGACGGCTGTTGCCCCACGGCTTACAAGTACACTTGATGTGACTGGTCTTCGCGTCGCGGGACAGGACTACGCGGGTTTTTCCGCTGCTCTTGGGTACGACAGCCAACGCGTCGTGCTCGACGCGACCTTCCAGCAGGATGCTGCTCATCACCTCACCGCGACCGGGACTGTTCCAGTCCTAGTCAGATGGGCGGATGGGTGGCAGGCGGATGCGCAAGGAGACCTGACACTCCAGGTAGAATCGTCAGGACTCAACCTGGCATTTCTCAATGCGTTCACCAATCAGACTGTCAGTGGTGTCGCGGGCGAGCTTGCTCTCAACCTCAGTGTCAGCGGTCCACTCTCTCATCCGCAGCCACGGGGAAGTTTCTCCCTCACCCAGGGGCAGGGCACACTGACTCCCCTTGGGATACCGATCATCCAAGTGGGGGTGCAAGGTGAGGTGACTCCGCACGAGGTGCGCATCGTGGCACTCTCCGCCCGGTCCGGTGACGGACGACTCACTGGCAGTGGCGCACTGGCCCTGCGAGACGCGCTCCCACAGCAGCTTACGCTCTCTCTTGTCGCGGATCGCTGGCCCGCCATACGCACTCCCCGCTATCACATCACGCTTGACGGTCAGCTCGACGGACAAGGGTCGCTCTCACATCCGCGGGTGACAGGGAAGTTGCGCGTCCCGGCGGCGACCTTCCGACCAGACCTCGCGGTACTCTCCGCACAACCGGTGCAGCGCGATCCCACGATTATCGTCCTTCCCGCTGACCGTGATCTCACTGGGGTCTCCTCCGACATCAGCTCCGATATCACCTCAACACAGGACATCGCGTCCGAGCTGCCAGCGTCGCCGGTGAGTGAGAATCTCGCCCTCGACGTTGTTGTCCTCCTGCCGAGGAATACGTGGGTGAAACATCAAGACGCGGATGTGGAACTCGCTGGGGAGGTCAACGTCACCAAGCCCGCGAACGGGAAGGCGCGGCTCATCGGCACAATCAACATCGTGCGCGGCTGGCTGAACCTCCGGGGGCGTCGCTTCACGCTCACGAAGGGGCAGGTGGTCTTTACTGGCGGAGCGGATCTGAATCCCACGCTCGATATCATCGCGCGGCATCAGTTAGCGGGGTACGTGGTTGAGGCGGTCGTGGGCGGCACGGTCGAGAAACCGGCGCTGACGTTACGCAGCGAACCCGCCTTGGAGCAAGCGGACATCCTCGCGCTGTTACTGTTTGGCAAGCCGGTCAATCAGCTCGCGCAAGGCGAGAAAATCAATTTTCAGCGACAGGCGCTGCAACTCACTGGGGGATATGTCGCGGCGCGGATCGCGGAATCGGTGTCCCGAGCGCTGGGATTAGAGAGTCTCGGTTTTGATTTGCGCCAGGTCGATCTCACTGGTGGGCGAGTCGGGTTTGGTCGGTATCTTGGACCCAACACGTATATCGCGGCCTCGCAAGATTTCGCCGGGAAAACTGGTCATCAAGTAACGGTAGACTATTATCTCAGTCCAGAGTGGACGCTCAACACCTCGAGCAGCGCCGGTGGTGACAACGCCGCTGGTATCACGTGGGAAAAACGATATTAGCAGCTTCGCGGCTAATCTGAACCGAAATCTGAACGATACCCTGAACCGTCCTACTACTCCTGAACCGAAGACGGCAGTATTATAATCTGGCTTTGGGGCTGACAATGGCAGCCGAAGTACGGTTATTACGCTGACACCCAAGCGTCATCCGGTGGACAGAGAACAATAAAAGAATGGTCCACGAGAAGCCTGCGTTACCAGCCGGACGGGAGTTTGTCGTGCAGCTTCACACGGAGGCGCCGGTTGATCAGGGCCAGTTTTACTGGCGGGTTGAGTATATCGTGTTCCATCAGGCCACGCACTTTACCTCCATTGAATAATCGCGAGCCATACCTCGAAAGGCCATGCTCCTGGGCTGGGGTCGCGGCTGTTGCCGTGCTGTTCTGGGCATGCGCAGCCACACCTCGAACCTGGGCGCAGCCGCCTCCGGCCCCTTTCGCGGCGCAGGCTTCGTCACAGGAGCAGGAGGGCGAAGCGATTTTGCCCGCGGATATTCCGGCACGTGCCGACGCCGACGAGCAGTTCATCCAAGCGGTTGTGCAGCGGGCACAACAAGTTGACGACGCAGTACGGGAATTCGCGCAAACGCTTGTCCGACATTCCTCGGCCGTGCAGGGACTCAAGGAGCAATTTAACAGCAGCGATCTGTCAGTGCTTCCCATGCGCAGACTCGACAGCGTGCATCGCCACTGGCGTCTCTACGACCGAGAATTCTCCCGCTGGCGCGGGAACCTTCAGCAGCTCACGAAAGCCCGTTCGGAGGACGCCGCGAGCCTGACAAGCCGCCGCGTGGCATGGCGGGCCACACGCCTTGCCTCGACAGCTTCCACCCCGGCTCTGTTGCAGCGTGTCGACGAGCTGATCGGTCAAATCGACCATGCGGAGATAGTGCTGTCGGTGCGCTTGGGAAGATTGCTCGATCTGGGACGAAAAGGAAACGCCCTCTCGACACAACTGCAAAGCGCCATGACTACGGTGGCGAGCAAAGTTGAAGAACAGGATTGGCGATTGCTGATGATCGACTCTCCGCCGTTGTGGCAGGCCGGGAGCGCCACCGATTCGCTCGAACCCGTGCACGTCGGTTTGCGTAAGAGCCTCGAGATCGAAATGGCGTTTGCCCGCGATCATGACGCCGCCAAAGATAAGCTTCTGCGTGTCCTCGTGGCTTGTTGCATGCTGCTCCTGCCGTTGATGCTTTGGCTCAAGCATCGTGCCGGGCGCCTGATTTCCGCGGGGCAGGCGCCCGAGCTTTCCCTGTACGCCCTTTCACGTCCGTGGGCGGCTTGGCTGGTGCTCGTAGCGCTGGGCGCGGTGCTTTTCGACTTTCAAGGCCCCATCATTCGACAACAGGCGGTGGTATTGCTGGCCTGGGCACCGGTCCTGCGTTTGTTGCCACAGCGGATACTGGCGGTGGTCGGCCCTTGGGCGTACCTCAGCGCTATTTTCTATTTTCTGAATGTGGTGGCCTCGCTGTTGGGGGGCGACCAGTTCCTGTACCGAAGCTTTTTGCTGACCATCGATCTCCTCATGCTGGTGGCCCTGGGCTGGTTGCTTTTTCGTATCCGTCGAGCAACCTCGGATATCAGCCAGCCGTCGCAAGGCAGTGAATTGAACCTCTTACTCTCGCTCGCCTTCGTGGTATTGCTCGCCTGCGCGGTCTCCAACGTATTGGGAAATGTTTCGCTGGCGACGATGCTCACCGGGGCGGTTCTCGACAGCAGTTACATTGCCTTGGCCATGTATGCCGGTGCCACGGTGGTGGTGGCTTTGTTCCAGGTGCTACTCTCCAGACCCACGGTGTCACGGCTCACCACTCGTCATACCGGCTCCTTGATCCGGGCGGGGGCCAAAGTGGGGCGCACCCTGATTGTGGCGGTATGGCTGGTCATCGCGCTGCGGTCCTTCCGCATCTATCACCCGCTGTTAGACTTACTCGTCTCGATTCTCACGTTTGATTTCTCACTGGGCGTGTTGTCGATCAGCCTGGGCAGCATCGTGGCTTTCGTGGGTGCCACCTGGGTGGCATTCTGGTTGGCCAAGACGATTCGTTTGTTGCTCGCGGAAGATATCTTGCCCTCGTTGTCGTTGCCGCGCGGCGCAGGCAACAGTATTTCCACCCTGAGCTATTACACCGTCCTTTTTCTTGGCCTGCTCGCGACGCTCGCGGTGGCTGGATTTCAGGTCGGGCAGTTGACGTTCGTCTTTGGCGCGCTCGGCGTGGGCATCGGCTTCGGGTTGCAGGACATCGTGAAGAACTTCGTCTCGGGACTGATCCTCATGGTCGAGAGACCCGTGCGACCGGGGGATGTCGTGGATGTCGCGGGCATGTCCGGCACGGTGCGCAATATCGGCATACGGGCCACCACCGTGACAACGGCCGAGGGCGCCGATGTGGTTGTACCGAATGGCATGCTGTTGGCGGACAAATTGGTGAACTGGACGCTCAGCGGCACGGGTCGAAGAATCGATATCAACGTCCGCACCGGATATGGCGTGGCTCCGCGGCGGACAATTGACCTGTTGGTGGGCATTGCCCGTACGGTTGAAGGCATCGCTTCCCAGCCCGCGCCAGTCGCGATCCTGACCGGGCTCGCCCCGGAAGCGTTGGAGTTCAATCTCAGGGCCTGGACCAAGGATCAAACAGACTGGGTGATCGTGCGCAGCAACCTTGCCGTGAGGATTCGGGACGGCTTGGCCGAGGCCGGTATCGAGATTCCATTGCCCCAGCGCGATCTACACTTGCGCAGTGTTTCCAGAGAGTCGGCAAAATCCATGTAGGCTGGGCACCTTTCACTGACAATCAATGAAGGAGAATACAATGCAATCTATGAATGACAATTTGTTCGCGTCCATCATGGACGCTATCGAGAAGACCAAGCCGGTCATCGAGCGCATTGGCCTCGAAGTCTGGAATGAGGCTGAGCTTTCACAGGTGGAGCTCAAGTCCGCGCAAATTCACATTCGCGAACTGGAGGCCGCGGGCTTCAAGCTCATCAGCATGGGGACATGCGGATATCAGGCGGCCTTCATTGCAGAGTGGAGCCAGGGAGAAGGGGGCGCCAAGGTCGGCTTTTTGCCGGAGTATGACGCCCTGCCGGGCCTGGGCAATGAGGCGGTCACCGAGCAGAAACCCCGCGGTAACGGGAACACCAACGGCCATGGCTGCGGCCACAACCAAATCGGCGCCGCTTGCACGGGCGCGGCGATTACGCTCAAGAAGTTGATGGAAAAGGATTCAATCGCGGGCACCATACGGGTTTACGGATGCGCCGCCGAGGAGAAAGAGGGAGTCAAGCCCCAGATGGCGCGGGATGGCTTCTTTAACGACCTGGACGGCGCCCTCGCCTTTCATCCCGCCCCATTTGCGATCGCCGGCCACGTCCGGACTGCCGCCGTGAATCACATCGAGATCGAATTTTTTGGCAAGACCGCTCATGCCGGCGTGTCCCCCTGGGAAGGCCGCAGTGCCCTCCATGCGGCGGAGTTGTTCGCACATGGACTGAACCTCATGCGCGAGCACGTGGAACCCACTACCCGGATCCAGTACATTATCCAATCCGGGGGCTTGGCGACGAACGTCGTTACCGACTATGCGACAATACGGCTGGCCACTCGCGATCAGGATCGTAAGCGCGTCGAGGCGGTCACCGAATGGGCCCGGCAAGTAGCCGAAGGCGCAGCCATGGCTACGCAGACGCGGGCGGAATTCAGGGTTCTTTTCGGCTTGTATGACCTGCTGCCGAACGGTCCACTGATTGAGAGCCTCCACGCCAATATGCAAAGAGTCGGCTTGCCGAAGTGGACCGAAGAGGAACAGGCTTTCGCCCGCGCCTGCCAAAAAGGTATGAACGTTCCCGAGAAGGGCATGGCTACCAACGTGATCCTGGTCCCCACTGAAAAAACCGTGGGCGGCGGAACGGACGTCGGTGATGTGAGTTGGGTTACCCCTACTTGCGCCTTTGGGTTTCCGACCTTGCCTCTCGGCGTTAGCCTTCACACCTGGGCGGCCACCGCTTGCGGCGGAATGTCCATCGGCGTAAAGGGCGGTATCGCCGCCGCCGCGATCATGGCGGCCACAGGATATGAGTTGATGACTGATACCAAGTTGCGGGAGGCCGCGCGCGCCGATTTTGAAAAGCGCACAGCCGGCAGGACGTACGTTTGCGCCATCCCGGCCAGCCAGGTAGGCCCCTCAAGTATGGCGAACTCGGAATCCAAGGTTGGCAGTGATGAGATGCTGTACCACCCTGATTCAGAGGCCGACTGATGACCGATGCCGAACGAAAACAACCTCTGGGGTGCAATCAACCGCGGCACGCCTAATGGCCGCGTGTTGGGCGAGCAGGGAAAGATTTCTGCCTACGCCGCGCTTTGGGCCGTCACCTCGCCGACATCAATCTGATCGCCGACCCGACGAAAAATTTCGTCGTCATTATGAAGGACGAGCAGGTCTTCAAGAACACGCTGAAATGAGGAAGGCTGGGCAATTCATCGCGGATCGATAAGCAGAGGGGTGAGTATGGAAAGAGTCATATCGTCGGCTCCGCTCTTCGCGGGCAGTCTGTTTCTGGGGATGCTGCTGTTTCTTGAAGTCGGTCGGAGGTGCGGCGTTCGTTGCCTAGCGAAATATCCCGAGGAGGAGCGGGTCGCGATCGGTATGGTCGAGGGTGCGGTCTACGGGCTCCTGAGCTTGCTGCTGGCGTTCACATTCAATGGAGCCGCCTCTCGGTTTGATGCTCGACGCCAGTTGATCGTAGAGGAGACCAACGCGATTGGGACCGCCTACTTGCGGCTCGACCTCCTGCCGACTGACACGCAGCCGGCGCTCCGGGAAAATTTCCGGCAGTACGTGGAGACGCGGCTGGCGGCCTACCGGAAACTGCCGGATGTCGCGGCGGCCAAGGCGGAGCTTGCCCGATCAATCAAGCTCCAAGGGGCAATCTGGACACAAGCAATCGACGCGGCGCGACGGACCGAATCACCCGCGGTGATCACTCTGGTTCTGTCGTCACTGAACGAGATGATCGACATTACGACGACCCGCACCGTGGCCGTCCAAACGCATCCGCCGGTGGAGATCTTCGCGATGCTTTTTGGCGTGGCGTTGGCCAGTGCGTTATTGGCCGGGTATGGCATGGCCGCGAACAAGGCGCGCAATTGGGTGTTCGGGGTTGGATTCGCGGCGGTGGTGGCCGTCGCTGTATTCGTGACCATCGACCTCGAGTTCCCGCGCGTCGGTCTGATCCGAATCGATTCCGTTGATCAGATTTTGGTGGAACTGCGGGAGAGCATGAATCCCAGATGAACTCCGCCCGGAGGTTCGGGCGAGGATTCTCCAGATATCTACCTCAGTGGATTTCCACCTCGTCGTGCGGACTATCCACATTCTCCTCATCAACGGTTCAGGCATAGACAGCGGTCATTCAGATTTCTGTTCAGAAAGAGGCGGGTGCATACTCTGCCGAACCTCATATCTGAACCAAAATCTGAACGATACCCTGAACCCTACGACTACTGCTGAACCGAAGGCAACAGTAATATAAGCCTTGTCTGGAGTTAACATTGACAACAGTGGAGCTGTTATTTCGCTGTCGCAAAATTGTCATTCGATGGACATGACATTGGCACCCTGCTGCACTTGTAGTGAAATCCCCCCCATTGATGTCAAAGTAGGTTGTCTCGGGATCAACCGTTCGGCCCATGGAACCAAGGAGAAATGAAAGTAATGTTGAAAATCTTCGTGCTCGCCTTCGTGCTCGCGTTCATCCCGTTGTGCGCGGCTGAGTCGTTTGCCGCCGCGGATGACGCGGACGAGCTAACCAAGGAGCTCGCCAATCCCGTCGCCCCGCTCATCAGCGTGCCGTTGCAACACAACTTCGATTTCGGTGGCGGGCCGAAGGATACCGGCTTTCGCTACACGTTGAATAAAAGGGTAATCCCCCGGCTTTGCCGGGGGACTCACAGAGTTTGACAATTGCGGGATTGGTGAAGAGCCTCCGCAGTACACCGGCCTAAGTGGCAGGGCAGGGAGACCGTTCTTGGAGGAACAG
>JABFSC010000289.1 GCA_013140885.1 Deltaproteobacteria bacterium
GCTCCGCTCCACCGCCCCAGTTTCAAGTTTCAACTTCCAGGCTCCCTCCTTCCTCCCAGCCCCTAGCCTCCAATACCCAACCCCCAGTCTCGTGGGGCGCGAGACCGAACTGACACAATTTCACCAGTTGTTAGGCAAAGCTCTGAACGGTGAACGCCAGATCATCTTTGTGACGGGTGAGCCGGGGATTGGCAAGACAACTCTCGTCGATGCCTTTTTGTCAGGGATCAGGGGACCGGGGTCGGCAAACAGTAGCCCCGCTCCAACCGAACCCCGATCCCCGTTTCCCGTTCCCTGGCTTGGTCGCGGCCAATGCTTGGAGCAGTACGGCGAGGGTGAACCCTATCTGCCAGTGTTAGAGGCACTGGGGCAGATGTGTCGCGGTCCTGATGGTCGCCGTGTCGTGTCCGTGTTAGCCCAGTATGCCCCCACGTGGTTGGTGCAGATGCCCGCATTGGTGAGCGCGGAAGAGGTGGAGGCTCTGCAACGGAAGGTTGCAGGCGCCACACGGGAGCGGATGTTACGGGAGATGGCCGAGGCGCTGGAAGCGGTGACGGTGGCGCGTGCCTTGGTGCTGGTATTAGAGGACCTGCACTGGAGTGACCACTCCACCGTGGAACTGCTTGTGTATCTGGCGCGACGACGCGCACCGGCACGGTTGCTGGTCATCGGGACCTATCGGCCGACCGAAGTGGTCGTGCGTGAGCATCCCTTGAAAGGGGGCAAACAGGAGCTGCATGTCCATGGACAGTGCGTGGAGCTGGGGCTCGAGCTGCTGACCGAGGAGCACGTGGCGGAGTATGTGGCTGAGCGCTTCGGAGCACAGGGACGAGCATTCACGCCAGAGGTAGCACGACTGGTGTATCGGCGCACCGATGGCAATGCCCTGTTCATGGTCAACCTCGTGAATGAACTGATCACCCAACGCATGATTGTTCAACGAGAAGGACGGTGGGAGCTGAAGGGCACGGTCGCTGACCTGGAAATAGGAATCCCTTCCAGCCTTCGCCAATTTCTGGAGCAGCAGCTTGACCGATTGAGTCCGACGGAGCGGGAAGTGCTAGAAGCTGGGAGCGTAGTCGGAATAGGCTTTCCGGCGGCGGCGGTCGGCGCGGCCCTCGACACGGAACCTCGTCAATTAGAAGAGCGCTGCGCGGCCTTAGCGCAACGAGAGCACTTCCTGCGCCACTGCGGCGTCATGGAATGGCCGGATGGGACGGTGTCCTCATGCTATCGTTTCACGCATGCGATGTATCAGGAAGTGTTATACCGGCGGATACCCGCAAGCCGGTGTGTGGAGTGGCATCGGCGCATTGGCGAGCGAGAAGAGCACGCCTACGGAGCACGCGCCGGAGAGATCGCGGCGGAACTCGCGATGCACTTTGAACGCGGGCGGGATTACCCGCGAGCGGTGTCCTACCTCCATCAAGCCGGCGCGAACGCCATACGACGGAGCGCATACCAGGAAGCGATTCACTATCTCACAAAGGGACTGGATTTACTCCTGACCTTACCAGAGTCCCATGAGCGTATGAATCAAGAACTGCGGCTCCGACTCGCCCTTGGCCTCCCGTTGGTGGCCACCCGGGGGTATACCGCCCCAGAGATCGAGCAGACCTATGCTCGCGCCCACACCCTTTGCCAACAAATCGGGGAAACCCCTTTGTTGTTCTCGGCTCTTGTTGGTCTCTGGGCATTTTATCTCGTGCGCGCGCGGTTACGGACCGCGCGTGACGTTGCCTCACAAGGGCTGCGAGTGGCGGAGCAGGAGCGGAATCCAGCTTTTCAGTTGGAAGCTCATCTGGGATTGGGGATGATCTCGTGTTTCTCCGGTGAACTCAGTACCGCCCGCGCTCACCTCGAGCGAGGAATTGCTTTTGCCCGAACTATTGATCCCGCGCATCGGCTCCCAGCCTCTGTACAAGACTCCGAGGTGGGCTGTTTGACCTACGAAGCCTCGGCCCTGTGGCACCTCGGCTATCCCGACCAGGCGCGGGCGCGGAGCAACGAAGCCGTCACCCTGGCTCACAAACTCGCGCATCCTTTTAGTGAAGTGTTCGCCCTCATGCAGGGGGCCGGACTCCACATGCTCCGCCGTGATGTCGCCGCTTTTCAACGATGGTTCGACGAAGCGATGACCATTGCTCATGCGCAGGGGTTTCCGCTCTGGGTTGGCCTCGGAACCGCAATTCGTGGGTGGGCACTGATGGAGCAGGGCAACACGGACGAAGGGATGACGCAGATACAGCAAGGGTTAGCGATCTATCAAGCGATAGGCACGGAGCTGAGTAAATCCTTTTTCATGCTCTTACTGGCTGAGATATATCGCAGGACTGGACAAACGGACGAAGGACTAGCGCTCTTGGCCGACACGCGAAAGTTTATCGACTCTACGGGAGAACGGCTGTACGAATCCGAGTGGTATCGGATGAAAGGGCAATTCGTCTTAGAGTCCAGAGTGCAGAGCCCAGAGTCCGAAAACCCCAGCCCCCAGCCCCGAACACTCAGCACCCAAGTAGAGGCGGAAGCCGAAGCATGTTTCCTCAAGGCCATCGACATCGCTCGCCAGCAGCAAGCGAAATCGCTCGAGCTACGGGCAACGCTCACCTTGGCTCGCTTGTCCCAACAACAAGGGAAACTCACCGCCGCACGCGCGGGATTGGCCGAGATTTATGATTGGTTCACGGAAGGCTTTGACACCGGGGATTTGCAAGAAGCGAAAACATTGCTTGCGGAATTGAGCCAGGGAGTCATCGGGCGATTGAGTCATTGATCGAAGACAAAAGCACGTCATTCTCTACGCGGCGGTTTTCTACGTTCTCTTTTCGCACTTAGGTTTTCGGGCGAATGGTTCGAGGAACTGTCGTGGCCAGGTCTGTGGGTAGGTTTCGACCGCCCCTGGAACACTGGTTGGCTGGAGGAGCGCGGTTGGGCTCGTCTCCAGGGTCCCGCGGAGTCGATCCCACACCGAGAGGAACACGCCGAGATTGCGCTCGCTGGTGGCGGGCACGTGATGCAAACGATGCAGTCGCGGCGTGATTAAAAGCGGCTCAAGCCAATGCCATGCGCCATGCGGGTTGGCATGGACCAGGGCGGACCAGATTCCCAGCACGACGCTGGCGATCCCCACCGCTGCTAACGGGAAGCCAAGGAGAATGAGCAGCACGGGAGAGAGAAAATGGCGAAGCGCATGTTCAAGAATATGGGCACGAAACGTCGCTAACCAGTCCAACGTGAGGCTGGAATGGTGAACTTTGTGTAACGCCCACAGCGCGTCGATACGGTGTAACAAGATGTGTGAGCCATATCCGCCCAGATCGTGGAGAATAATGGCAAGGCCCACTGTCAGGACGAACGGAGCAGCAGTCAATGTCCGCTGTATGCCTTCGCCGAATAGCCCTGCCCACGGCACTGCTTGAGCACGCATCACCACCGAGAGGAGAATCGCTCCGGTCGCGAGATAAAAGAGGTCGCTGACGAAAAAGGGACGAACAAGCGGCAACCGTTGAAATCGTAGCCGTGGCATGCGCTCGGCCACGATGAGCATTCCCAACCCCACGCTAAAAAGAAGAATATCCATGCGCCTACCTCCTGTTGAGTTGTTGTGGACAGTCACTCAATAGAACGTTTGCGCGCGAGGATTCGTTACACGTGGGGGCGTGGCGTGGGACGTTCAGAACTTGACCGCCGTCAGTTTCCGTGACGCGAGGATCGTCTGCAACTCGCGAATGTGACCATCGGCGTCCAGTTCACACCGGAGGACCGCGCGCGGCGCTTGTCGTCTGACGGCCGAGGCGTATTCAATCACAACGGCTGGCAGTCCATTGATGAGGCGAAACTCAATCCGCGCACCGGCTGCACGGCGTTGGGCGACTCGCATGAGCAGGGTGAGCACTGGCTTGCGGCCAACCAGTGGGCGATGCAGGGCTGTGTATTCACTGCCACCATCGGTTACTGCGCGGGCCGAGGCTGCCAGGAGAGACGTGGCACCGTCGATATCTTGTGTGACTAAGCAGCGGATAAACTGCCCAAGCACCTCACGGGTCTGTTGTTGGAGCGCGCTGGTGGGTTGACAGCGATTGCGCTCATAGTCGCGCATGGCACGACGCGCCCGCAGATGCGTGATCCGAATGTTCTCTTCTGAAAGGTTCAGGAGTGCCGCGGCGGCACGAGCCGAATAGTCAAACACGTCGCGGAGCAACAACACCGCCCGCTGTCGTGGTGTCAGAGCGTCAAGCGCCATCAAGAAGGCAAATGACAGACTCTCTCGCCATTCGTAGTGTGCTTCCGTGCTGGGGGCAGTAGCATCGAATACTTCTTCGTCGGTGGTCTCGATAGGAGAGGGAAGCCAGGACCCTTGGTACGAGCGTCGTCGACGCTGACGCAAGAGATCGAGGCTCAGGTTTGTCGCCACTCGCATAAGCCACGGACGCCACGCGTGTTCGCCGGTCGGCGTGGATCGTTCCACCGCGCGAGCAAAGGTTTCCTGAACAATGTCATCCGCATCGGCGGCGCATCCGGTCATACGGTAGGATAGTCCCCACAGCATTTTCTTGTGGTCGTGGAAGAGGTCGTCGAGCTTCTTTATGAGTCCAAGGTCGGCTGTCGTGGTAGTCGGACACATTGATACTCCTCCTTCACAATAACGAGGACGTTTGAGGAGAGCGGAACGTTACAAGGTGCCGAGGAATAGGGAGCAGCCGGACATCTGCCGTCATGACGAGGTAACAGGTTCCTTGCCGCCACCGTCTCAAGGAATGAATGATAGCGCTGAAATCCCACCCGTTCATAGAGTCGAATGGCCACCGCGTGGATATACACATGGAGGCGGCGTTTTTCCGCAGTAGCTATTTCCCGCAAGAGTGCGGACCGCCTGCTTTACAGCGGCCCTCATTTACGCCAGAAGACATCTGGAGCAACGTTGGCGCATCGTGCCAACGTCTTAATGTCTGAATGAGGAACATGTATGCGTGTGGGATTTGATATTGGCGGAACCTTTACTGATGTGCTCGTCGTGAAAGATGATGGCCAGATCGATACAGCCAAAGTGCTGTCGCTGCTCGACCGAGTCGGCGAGGACATTGTTGCTCGCATGCGCCAGTCCGGCGCTTCGGGGCGGATCGAGAATTTTGTTCATGGCACCACGATTGCCTCCAATGCCGTGATTGAGGGCACGACGGCGCTCACGGGTTACATCACGACGCGCGGCTTTCGTGATGACCTGGAGATGCGCGGCGAGCGGCGCCCCAATCTGCAAGACCCTAACTGGACGCGCAGCCGGCCCTTGGTGCCACGCCAACTGCGGCTCGAATTGAGTGAACGTATCCTTGGCGATGGCTCGATTGAACGTCCACTACTGGTGGAAGAAGCCCGCCAAGTCATTCGCACCCTGGCGGAGCAGAACGTCGAAGCCATCGCCGTCTGTCTGATTAACTCCTACCTGAACCCCGTCCATGAACGCGAAGTCGCCAAGTTGATCCACGAACAACTGGGACCCAAGGCGGTGGTCTGCTTGTCCGTGGATATTTACCCGCAGCTCCGCGAGTATGAGCGCGCGAGTACCACGGTCATCAATGCCTCGTTGATCCCAGTGGTGGATCGTTACCTCGACCGCCTGGAACGACAACTGGCGGTGTATAGCGACCGGCTTTTGGTCATGCAATCGAACGGTGGCATCGCGTCGTCCGAAGTGGCGCGTCAGCGTCCGGCCTACATGATCGAATCCGGTCCCGCCGCTGGGGTGTTGGCCGCCGCGCGGCTCGCGCGAGAAGTGGGATTGGACAAGGTCCTCTCCTTCGACATGGGCGGCACCACCGCCAAAGCCTGCCTCATTGAGAATGGCATTCCGTCCGAGAAAGCCGCTGGCGAAATCGGGGGCGGCGCGAATGTCTCCACGCATCAATTCTACAAAGGCGGACATGCGTTGCGGGTGCCGTCCCTCGATATCGTTGAGGTCGGCGCTGGTGGGGGCAGTATCGCCTGGATTGATGACGGTGGCGCGTTACGTGTTGGACCGCTCAGTGCTGGCGCGGAACCTGGACCGGTGTGCTACGGGCGCGGTGGACAAAAACCAACGGTGACCGATGCCAATGTCGTCAACGGCTACATGAATCCCCAGGCCATCGCCGGGGCCACGATGCGCATTGATCGCGCGGCGGCCTGGGAGGCGATTAAACGCGAGATCGCCGATCCGTTGGGCCTGGAGACGCATGCCGCCGCCTATGGCATCAGTCAGATCGCCAACTCCGCGATGATGCGCGCGTTGCGAGCGGTCTCCACGGAACGTGGCCGGGATCCGCGGGATTTCACGCTGGTGTCTTTCGGTGGCGCGGGACCGATTCACGCGGCGGCCTTGGCCGACGATATGGAGATTTCACGAGTGGTGATTCCCGTGTTTCCTGGGCTATTCAGCGCTTTGGGCTTACTGCTCGCGGATTATCGCCATGACTATATTCGCAGCATCGTGACTCCACTCGCGGTGATGAAGCCGGAAGCGATTCTCGCGCATTACGAGGACATGCGGCGTGTGGCGCGTGAAGCGATGCAGCGCGAAGGCGTGCCCGGCGAGGCCGTGCGCTTCGAGCCGTATGTGGACCTCAAATATGGCTATCAACTCCAGGAGTTGACGATTCCCTTTCCGCTCACGAGCGACACGGGCGGCATGCTCGACACACTGGCGGCACAGTTTCGCGCGGCGCACGAGCAGGCGTTTGGGTACAATACCGATGATCCGATTGAACTCGTGAGTCTGCGGCTGCGCGCGCTGGCGACAGTTGGTGATATGAAGTTCGCCGATCTCGCCGCGCAGGTGGCACGGTCGTCGAATGGCGCGACACGCAGCGAGCCACGCGAGGCGTACTTTGGTCCCCAGCATGGACTCTTGCGGACGGGAGTGTTCCGACGCGCCGATATTACTGGAGTGCAAAACGGCCCTCTCATTGTTGAGGAGCCGGACACCACGGTGGTCGTCCCTCCAGGGTGGGCGGTGAGTCGGGATAGTTTTGGGAGTCTCGTGCTGACCAAGATGTGAAGTTTGCAGGTTTCGGGTTTTGAGTTTCAGGTTCTGGGCTTCGAGTTTCGGGTTCCCTCTTCCGGTTGGAACACTGGCGTGAAGTGAGTGGGCTCCTCAAGTTCCCTCTCCCGGCTGGGAGAAGGCTAGGGTGAGGGGGATCAAGTGACCCGTTCCTTGAAACTTCCCCCGTCTTCCGGCGTCCAATCACAACAGAACGACACACACCGAGGACACGTATGCACCGACGACATTTTCTGCAACGACTAAGTACCCTGGCGCTCGCGTGCTTAGGAATCTCCGCATGCGGGCGGAATCCTATTGCCACGGCGGCCTCCGAGGCACAGGGGACCTCGACGATTGAACCACTCAAGAAGCCGCTCGAAGAATGGAAAAAGCTCCTTTCTCCACAGGCGTACAAGGTGCTTTTCGAGGAAGGGACGGAACGACCGTTCACGAGTCCGCTGAATGAGGAGAAACGAAAAGGGACCTTCATTTGCGCGGCGTGCCAGTTGCCGTTGTTCGAGTCCAGCGCGAAGTATGACAGTGGCACGGGGTGGCCGAGTTTCTTTCAATCCATCAAGGGGCACACCGGCAGTTCGACTGACTACAAGTTGATTTACCCACGCACCGAATATCACTGTAGCCGTTGCGCCGGACATCAAGGGCATGTCTTTGATGACGGGCCACCGCCGACCGGGCAGCGGTGGTGCAACAATGGGGTCGCGCTCATGTTCGTGCCTGAGGGCGAGCAGTTGCCGCCGTTGCGAACATAAAGCTAACGCCATGCGATTATGCTCCCCTCACTTCTCCCCATCTCCACCGCTCGGCGTGCCCTGCGCTTGCTGCGCTTGTATGGCGCGCGCCCGTGTCTCCATATTCGCCGCTTCCGTGGCGCGGTCGGTCTTGTGCATGAGGGCCGCATACTTCTCTAGGAGCACGGCGACACCAGGATGGTGCGCTCCCAATTGTTCCTCGCGGATGCTGAGTGCGCGGCGGAAGAGGGGCTCCGCTTCCGTGTACTTGTCCTGCGCCACGGCCAGTTCAGCGAGGCCCGACAACGTTGTGGCGACGGCGAGGTTGTCGGGTCCAAAGAACCGCTGACGGATCACCAAGGTGCGTTGGAAGAGCGCCTCTGACTCCGCGTAGCGCTTCTGCGCCATGTACACGGCGGCCAAATTGTTCACACAGTTGGTGATTCCCCAGTGATGCGGTCCCACCACTGATTCCGCGATCGCGACCGCTCGCAAGGAGAACTCCTCCGCTTCTTGGTACTTGCCAAGCTCACGATAGAGCGAGGACAAATTATTCAGACTCTGCGCCACCAGACGATCCTCCGGCCCGTAGGCTTCGCTCCGAATGGCCAGGGCGCGCAGATAGAACTCCTCGGCTTCGGTGAGTTTGCGTTGATTGTGACACAGGCTGGCGAGGTTATTGAGCACCGTTGCTACCCGCGTGTCGGTCGGACCAAACTGTTCGGCCTCGTGCAAGGCGACGCGGAGCGTTTGCTCGGCGGTGTGGTAGTGCCCTTGTTGATACAGCCGCATCCCCTTCTCGTTCTCGATTTGCCACTGTTCCGTGCTGCTCATGGTCCCCTCCGTTCCGTTGAAATTTGAGAACTGAACATCCTGTTACTGTCCCTTGATGTCATACGTCATCACGAGCAAGTCGCGCATGCGGCCAGCTCGGTCGATGACGAAGTCGCGCAGACGCGCTTCCATCTGAAATCCCAGTCGCGTGACCGTGCTGATCGTGCCCGTTTGGTCCGGGGTGATGTGCGCGACCAACTTATGGAGTCCCATGTCACGCGCGATGGCGAAAATCTCCGCCACCAGCGCGCGGCCTAAGCCCTGCGCGCGGTATGCTGGTCCGACCTGCACGCGAATCTCACCGATATGGCGTTGCCAGGTGACTTCATTGTGATGCAGGCTCGCGTATCCCAACAGCTCACGATCGCGCTCGGCGAGCACGCTGACGGTCATCCCCGCTTTGATGTTTTGCCCCCACAGCATGACAACCAGGGCCTTGGTGATGTCCATGCGCAAGTAGAGCAAATCTTCTTCGGGCAGTGAGCGCGCGAACGTGAGAATCCGTTGACTGTCGGCTGGCGTCATCAAGCGTAAGTTCACGTCGGTGTGATCGCCCAGGGTTATTGAGCGAGGGTAGGAACGCTGTACCTTCGGGCTTTGTTCATCCATTGTGGTGGTTCCTCCAGGAAGAGATTCACGCGGTAGTATGACAAAACTCGGCGCGGCGGGCTACAGGTTCGTGACGGTGCGTTAGAGCGTATACAGCACCAGCTCTAGCCTACTCAGGTCCTGATAAATCGCGTCGAGTTGTTCTTGACTCTCGGCCATGAAGGAAATGGTCAGCGCCAGATATTTCTCGCCCGCGCTGAGTCGTCGCGTGCAGTGCGTGGGCGTCGCGTTCGTCAGATATTTGAGCATGACGCCCATCACTTCGAATTCAAACGCTTCGACATTCTTGCCGATCACTTTGAGCGGAAAGCTGCATGGAAATTCAAGCAGCGATTGTCGCGTTTCTGTCATAC
>JABFSC010000523.1 GCA_013140885.1 Deltaproteobacteria bacterium
CACCTGCCAGACACGCTTGGCCATCGGCTTGTTCATCGCCAACGCGCTCGCGAGCACGCCAGAGCCGGTGTAGGAAACACCAAGCAATTCGAGGACCCCTTGCACCGTTCCGTCTTCACCAAGCTTGCCGTGCAGCGCGATGAAGACGACGTCGGTGTCACGCACCTGGGGGATCCACGTGCCGGAGGCATCCACCTCAATGGGCGTCACCGCATACCCACGCTCCCGTAAAGTCTGACAGATCGCAGTGCCGCTGAGGTGAGAGATTTCCCGTTCGGCGGACAGGCCACCGAACAGGACCCCGACTCGTTTGTTTTGCCATTGTGTTGTCATCACATTCCTACAAGCATCACTCTGCTGCTCAGTCCCCAGTCTCCGGTCTCCGGTCCTCGGTCGGCCATTCACCGACAAGGCGCACTTCCGGCTCAAGCCACACCTGATGCCGCTCCCAGACCGCGTGTTGCACCTGCTCCATCAGGCATTTCACGTCCGTGGCACTGGCACCGCCGGTGTTGACGATGAAATTGGCGTGCTGCTCGGAAACGCGCGCCTTTCCTTGGGTCCGCCCTTTTAAGCCCGCGGCCTCGATCAATCGTCCGGCGTATGTTCCTGGCGGATTCTTGAAAATCGAGCCCGCGTTGGGATAGCCATGTGGCTGGTTCTGTTGCCGTTTGCGTTGCGCGCGTTCCATGTTCGCCGCCATCTCCGCCGATTCACCACGGTGAAGATGCAATTGCACCTCCGTCACCACAAACTGTGGTGGTAATGTAGTCCGACGATAAGCGAAGCCGATCTCTTCTCCCGACAACCGCGCCACCCGTCCCTCTCTCGCCACCCCGCGAATCGTGGTCACCACCCGGCTCAGTTCACCACCGAAGGCTCCGGCATTCATCAGCAACCCACCCCCAACACTTCCAGGAATTCCTTCGGCGAATTCCACGCCTTGGTAGCCTTTGCGCACCGCCTCACGGACAAAGCGTCCAAGCGAGGATGCCGCTCCGACTTTGACGGCCGCCACATCCTCACGCTCTTCCCAACAGGCGTAGTTGAACCCGTCACCAAGTTTGATCACCACGCCTCGCACCCCGCTGTCACTCACCAGAATGTTCGTCCCACCACCCAACAAAAAGAATGGCAGGTGCTCGGCATGGAGGAGCGCCACGAGCATCCGCAGCTCTTCCAGCGTGGTCGGTTCAGCGACCACGTCAGCCGGACCGCCAATGCGAAACGAGGTATAGCGTGCCAACGGCAACGCGAACCGCACCCGCTCACCCAAGAGGGAGACCAATTGATCGCGCAGCTCAGGACGCATGCACGCCTCCCTCTCGCAACCGCGCGAGTAATTCGACTCCAATCCGATGAATGTCACCAGCACCCAACGTGAGCACGACATCGCGCGGCTGGACCAGCGCGAGCAATGCCGTGGTCAGCTCTTCCTTATGAGGAACGAACCGCACATCCACGTGGCCGCGTTTCTTCAGCGCGCGGTAGAGTGCCTCACCATTCACACCCTCAAGTGGCTCTTCCCCAGCGGCATAAATTTCCGTGAGTATCACCGTATCCGCGTCATCGAACACCGAAAGAAACTCCTCGAACAAGTCACGGGTCCGCGAATAGCGATGAGGTTGAAAGAGGGCGATGATACGTCGCTCGCTGTTCTGCGCCATCCCCTCGCGGGCCGCGCGGAGCGTCACTCGCAGTTCCTCCGGGTGATGGGCGTAATCATCAATCACGAGCACCCCGGCCTCTTCGCCCTTCACTTCAAAGCGGCGTTGAATGCCCGCGAACGCGCCCAGCGCCTCTTGGACCTGCGCAAAAGGGATCCCCAGCTCACGCGCCACGGCGACCACGGCCAGCGCGTTGAGGGCATAGTGTCGCCCCGGCAGGTTTAAGCGCAACGGCCCCAAGTGCTCCTGTCCGTGCCAGATTTCCCCAGTCGTGGTCAACCCAGAGACGTGCAGGTCGCGTACTGTCCACTCCGCCTCTGGACTCAAGCCATACGTCACGAACCGTTTATGCACGTGCGGCAGCAAGGCACGCACATTCACGCTATCGAGGCACAAGATGGCGCGTCCATAAAAAGGAATGCGGTTGATAAACGTCAGATAGGCCGCTTTGGCTTTCTCCAGGTCACCGTAATAATCGAGATGTTCGGGGTCGATATTCGTCACCACGACGATGGTTGGACTGAGTAGGACGAAAGTACCATCGCTCTCATCGGCTTCGGCGACCAGATACCGACTTTGTCCAAGACGCGCGTTCGAGCCCAACACGTTCAGTTTGCCACCAATCACGATCGTGGGATCGAGATGCGCATGCGCGAGCACCGCAGCGACAAACGACGTGGTCGTGGTCTTGCCGTGGGTGCCAGCGACGGCAATGCCGTATTTCAAGCGCATCAACTCGGCGAGCATCTCCGCCCGTGGGATCACCGGAATCATCAACTCCCGCGCGCGGACCACTTCAGGATTCGAGAACTTCACGGCCGAGGAGATCACCACCACATCGGTTTCGGGGACGACATGTTCCGTGCGATGCCCCAGAGCAATGGTGGCGCCCAAGGACGCGAGGCGGCGCGTGGTATCGGATTCCGCGAGGTCGGACCCGCCCACCTGGTAGCCCAAATTCAAGAGCACCTCGGCAATACCGCTCATGCCAATGCCCCCAATGCCAACAAAGTGAATGCGCCGGTTGGTATCAAACAACACCTGACCATTGGAAAGTTCGGAGTTCGGAGTTCGGAGTTCGGAGTTCAGCAGAGTTGAATGTTGGACCTTGGACCTTGGACCTTGGACCTTGGACTTTTTAGGACCTTGCCCTTTGGACTCCGAACTCCGAACTGTTCTGGAACTCCGAACTGTCTTCATTGGCATACCACCTCCCGCGCCGGTCGGACGTGAGGCGGTAGACACGCGAAACATTCCCAGAGCACCGCCGTCGTCGCCTCGGGGCGACCCAACGTCAGCGCCGCGTGTGACATCACGGTCAGTGCGTCTCGGTTCATCAATACCGAGCGTATCTCCTCGGCCATGCGTTCCGGGGTTAAGTCGGCATCGAGCACCATGCGCGCCGCGCCCGCGTGCACGAGAATTTCCGCGTTCGCTCGTTGATGGTCATCCACCGCATACGGATAAGGAATCAGAATCGCCGGCTTCCCTAACGACGTCAGTTCGGCCACCGTAATGGCCCCAGATCGACAAATGACCAGGTCGGCAGTCTCGTAATACTCACGCATCGACGTGATGAAAGGCACCACCTCCGCTTCAAGACCCAAACTGGCGTAAGCGGCGGAGACCTCGGCGTGGTCCGCCTTGCCCGTCTGATGAACAATCCGCGGGGTGTCCGCCCCCTTCCCTACCAGCGCCAGCGCCGGGGGGAGGGTCTGATTGAGCCGACGCGCACCGGCGCTCCCACCAAAGATGAGCACCGTCAGTCGATCTCGCGACGCGGAAGTCTTATGAGTCGGCTGCTGTTGGGCTCCCATCTTCCAGCGCACGGGATTGCCCGTCCACACCGCTTTATGCGCTGGGAAATACGTGGCGATCTGTGGAAAGCCGAGACAAATTTTGGTGGCCAGGCGGCCTAACCATTTATTGGTCATACCCGGAATGGCGTTGGGCTCCAGCAGAACACAGGGAATCCGCCGCAACCATCCGACCAGGACCGTCGGACCAGAGGCATAGCCGCCGATGCTAAAAATCACATCTGGTGAAAACTCACGCACGATCCGCCAGGCGACGCCGATCGCCCGACACGCCGCCCAGAGCGCATGAAGCATCCCGCGCCAGTTTCGACCACGTAACTGTTCCGCCGGGATAAACCGCAAGGCGAATCCCAGGGGAGGAATAATCTCCTTCTCCATGCCGTGCTGAGTCCCAACAAATAAGACCTCGGCCCCACACTCACGGCGGGCCATCTCGGCGACCGCCACGCCAGGGAAGAGATGGCCTCCGGTTCCCCCCGCGGCCAGGAGCATGCGAATCTCTCTAGGCATGGACCTGATTCTCCCGCATACTCTCGCGCGACAAGCTCAACAGCACACCGGCGTAGATGGACGACATCACCAACGACGATCCCCCGTAACTAATAAAGGGCAGCGGTAGTCCTTTCGTGGGAAGCAACCCCAGCACCACGGCCATATTCAGTCCGGCCTGACAAACTAAGAGAAACATACAGCCAAAGGCGAGCAGTCGCCCAAAGGGTTGCGGGTGGCGCAGGGCGACTCGGGTCCCACGCCATGCCAGAAGGGCAAACAGCCCAACGATCGCACCGGTTCCCCACAAACCGGTTTCTTCTCCCACCACGGCGAAAATGAAGTCGGTGTGCGCTTCGGGGAGATAGAACATTTTCTGGCGACTCTCTCCTAAGCCAACGCCGTGCACCCCACCAGCACCAAACGCGAGCAGCGATTGATTCAGTTGATAGCCATGTCCCTGTTTGTGAGCGGCGGGGTCCCACATAGCAATGAGCCGATCAAGTCGATAACTCGCCGCGAACGCCGCGCACAGAAACAGGACAAGTCCACAAAGGGCGAGCGCCCCCAGATGCCGCAGCCGCGCTCCAGCGACGAATAAGAGCGCGAACAAGGCTAGGCTCACCGACACCGCCCCGCCCAGGTCCGGTTCCAGAACGATCAATAGAATCACAGCTCCGGTCACGATGAGCTGCGGCAGAATGCCATAGACAAAGTCCGTCATGCGTTCCGCTTTTTTGGCCAGGGCCATCGCGAGATAGAGCACGACTGCCCCTTTCGCGAGTTCCGACGGTTGAAAGTTCACGGGCCCCAAATGGATCCAGCGATGAACCTTGCCGTGGGACACACCCGGCATAAACACCACCACCAACCCAAGAATGGCCAACAGGAGGAACGGATAGGCGATCCGTTGATACATGCGCGACGGGATCAAGGACGCGAGCGTGAGGCCGACACCTCCCAACACCAGAGCGAATTGATGTTTCCAGAAATACCGATACGGATCGCTGAACCGTTCGGACCCGGCAAAGAAGGAGGTACTAAACACCATCACTTCGCCAATCAGCAGTAAAAGCACCACCGCGAGCAGGAACCACGAGTCGATCACTCCCCGGCGAATGGCATGCTCGCCGGGGGAGGACGCTGGAGTTCGTGGCCACGACCGCGGAACGGCATCCGTGAGAACGATTACACCCATAACTCCTCCACACACGCCCGAAAAACCTCACCACGATGCGCGTAATTGCGAAATTGATCAAAACTGGCGCACGCGGGCGAAAGCAGCACGGTATCGCCCCGACACGCGCTGGCCGCGGCCGCTCGCACCGCCTCCGAGAGCGTCTCAACCACCACCGTGTCAGCCTCTCCCGCCAATGCCTCTTTGATGATCTCCCGCGCGGCTCCAAAGAGAATCAGTTGTTTCACCTTGGCCCGCAGGGGCTCGCGGAGAGGACCATAATCCCCTCCTTTATCCACACCGCCAGCAAGGAGAATCACCGGCCCGGTAAAACCGGCGAGCGACTGGACGACCGCGCCCACGTTCGTCCCCTTGGAGTCATCGAAGTAGGCCACTTCGTTTTTCGTCGCCACCCACTCCAACCGATGGGGAAGGCCAGTGAAGCTCCCCAACACCCGGTCAATCACCTCGCGCGAAATTCCCCACAACGTCGCCGCGCTCACGGCGGCCATGACATTTTCCCAGTTATGATGCCCATGCAACCGCAACGGCTCCAACGACAACCGCAGCTCCGTGTCTGGTTGTTTCACTATCAGGGTCTTCTCTTGGGCGTTCACCCAAGCACCGCACGCAACCGGACTCCAGCCAAAAGAGAACTGCCGACCGGGCAGCCCGATCATCAATCGCGCCACTTCGGAGTCGTCTCGATTGATGATCGCCCATTCTGCTGGTGTCTGATGAAGAAACAGCGCACGCTTCGCCGCTCCATAGTCAGCCAGCGTGCCGTGACGGTCGAGATGGTCTTCCGTCAGATTCAGCCAGATCCCAATCCGTGGATGGAACTCCTCAATCCACTCCAACTGAAAACTCGAAATCTCGGCGACGGCCACATCGTAGTTCCCACCAACCGCCTCTAGCAGCGGGACTCCAAGATTCCCTCCGACGAAGACACGGTTCCCATCGGCGCGGAAAAACTCACCCAGCAGCGAGGTCGTGGTACTTTTTCCGTTGGTGCCAGTGACCGCCACGATCGGACACGAGAGCAACCGAAACGCCAGCTCGATTTCACTCCAAATAGGAATGCCGCGTCGCCCCGCCGCCTTGAGTAGCGGGGCGGTTCGTGGAACGCCAGGACTCGGCACCACCAGGTCGATACCATCCAGCAACGATTCGTCTTCAGTGCCAAGCCGGAGATCGAAGGGAATGTCGGCGAGGCTCGCCAGGTCAGTCACCAAGTGTGCGTGCGTTTGGCGATCCGTCACCCGGACCTGGCCGCCACACTCAGCCACACAACGCACGACGGCTGTGCCTGTTCGTTTCAGGCCAATGACTAATACCTTTTTCCCGCTCAACTTCACGGGCCAACCTCAACTTCCCTACCGCAACTTTAAGGTACTTAAAGCGGCAACAGCACAAATGGCCGAAATGATCCAAAAGCGGACGATAATCTGGGGCTCTGGCCATCCCTTTAACTCAAAGTGATGATGGATGGGAGCCATGCGAAAAATTCGTTTACGCGTCAACTTGTAGGACGTGACTTGAAAGATAACCGAGATCGCTTCCACAACAAAAATTCCACCCACGAGGACCAGCAGAATTTCTTGCTTGCTGATTAAGGCGACAATCCCCAGCGCGGCGCCAAGGGAGAGCGACCCCACGTCGCCCATGAACATTTGCGCGGGATAGGCGTTAAACCAGAGAAATCCCATGCCTGCCGCCACCAAGGCACCACAAAACACGGTGATCTCCGCCGAACCGAGCACGTGGGGCACCTGAAGATAGTCGGCAATCCGCGCGTGCCCGCTCACATAGGCAAACAGCCCATACGTGAACCCAGCGATCATCACGGGTCCGATGGCAAGCCCATCAAGTCCGTCGGTCAGATTGACCGCGTTCGACGCACCCACCATCACCAGCGCCGCGAAGGGGATATACCAAAGGCCGATATCCGGCTGGAGATCCTTGAAAAAGGGAATAGTCACCGTGCTCTGGAAGCCAGGCAAAAGGAAGAGAATCCCCGCCGCCAGCGAGGCCACCACGAACTGCCAAAACAGTTTCTGTCCGCCACTCATCCCCGCCGAGTTGCGCCGTCGCAATTTGCGGTAGTCATCAAAAAATCCAATAAAGCCAAATCCGAGCGTCGTGCCCAAGGCGAGCCAGATATACGGATTCGTGAGATCGGCCAGGAGCAAGACCGACAAGGTGAGCGAGAATAAAATCAGCGCGCCTCCCATTGTCGGGGTGCCGGCTTTACTGAGGTGCCCGGCTGGTCCTTCAGGTCGGATGACCTGCCCAACTTGCAATGCGGTGAGACGCGCGATCAACCACGGCCCCAATAAGAGTGAGACCGTCAGGGCCACTAACCAGGCCATCAACGTGCGAAACGTGACATAGCGAAACACGTTGAGCGCGGAGTAAAGAGTGTGTAGGGGGTACAAGAGAGCGTACAACATTGCAAGTTCTTTCTAGCAGTCACCACGAGAGAGTTACCCGCGCGAATGCGGTCTGGTCTCACTGTATATTGGAGCAAGATAGCTCCGTGCTTCTTCCCGGTCATCAAAATGAGATTTTGTCGTGCCAATGATCTGATAGTCTTCATGCCCCTTGCCCGCAATCACCACCACATCGCCGGGTCGGGCGCCCGCTAACGCAGCCTGGATGGCACCGCGACGATCCGCCATCACGGTATATCCTTGAGTGAGGTCGCCCAGCGTCGCTGGATCATCCACCTTCTTCATGCCGGATTGAATCAGCCCCGGCTCCGCCTCGGCCAGAATGTGGAGCGGGTCCTCGGTCCGTGGGTTGTCGGAAGTGAGAATCACCACATCACTCAATCGTCCGGCCGCTTCCCCCATCAACGGACGTTTGCCCCGATCACGATCCCCACCACAGCCGAACACCGTGAGTAATCGCCCACGGGTCAGTTGCCGCACGGAGCGCAGCGTCTTTTCGATCGCGTCTGGCTTATGCGCGTAATCGACCAGGACCCCGAACGGTTGTCCAACCGCGACCGCTTCGAGCCGTCCTGGCACGCCGGCACAACGGCCAATCCCCGCCGCGATGACCTCAGCGGGAACGCCTAACGCATACGCGATGGAAGACGCGGCCAGAATGTTATAGAGGTGCGGCTCACCGATCAGCACCGACGAAAAGGGAACTTCCTCGCTCGCAATGCGCAAGATGCCACGAAGCCCCTGAAAACTTTTTTCCACCTCACGCGCGGAAATGGTGACCCCAGGTTGTAATCCGTACGTCACCACGCGTCCGGGAATCGCTTGACTCAGCAGTCGCCCGCCCCACGGGTCATCGGCATTGATCGCGGCGAACCGTCGCGGCTTATCCGATGCGGCCAGCTCGTCGAAAAACAGGCGCGATTTGGCGGCGAAGTAGTCCTCCATGTCCGTATGAAAATCCAAATGATCCCGCCCCAGGTTGGTGAAGAGCGCGCCGTCCCAGCGACAGCCATGCACGCGGTCTTGCACTAGCGCGTGAGAGGACACTTCCATGACCACGTGGCTCACCTGTTCGCCCCGCATGGTCGCGAGCAATTCTTGCAACTCGACGGCCTCTGGCGTCGTAAAAGGCGCGGGCAGTGTCCGCTCGCGATAGCGGTAGTTAATCGTACCGATCACACCGGGTGACCATCCCATCTCCCGCCATATTGATTCGACCAGATAGGTGGTGGTGGTTTTGCCGCTTGTCCCCGTGACTCCCACCATGGTGAGATGACGACTAGGTTGCTGGTAAAACCGATCGGCGCAGATCCCTAACAACCGCCGCGGCGTGGGGGAATACACCGCCGTCACTTCAGGAAGAACCGAGGTGCCTGGCGGAACCACAACAGCGCACGCTCCACGGCGAATCGCTTCGTCCACGAAGCGGGTGCCGTCATTTTTCGTTCCTGGCAGCGCGAAAAACAGCGCGCCGGGTCGCACGACACGCGAGTCGTAGGCCAAGTGCGAGACCTCCACGTCCCAGCTTCCCTGGAACCGCACGGGCGGCACAGTGGGCAGGAGGTCATGTAACATCATGGGTGCGCCTCGCGTGTGGGAGCCAACGTGAGATTGTAGAGCGGCTTTCCTGACCGCCGCCCCGCGGTTTGCGCGATCACGTATCCACTCCCGCGTGTGGTAATTGCCCAGTCGTTGCGTTGCGCGGTCAGCACCGCTTCGCGCAAACTCATCCCTATAAAATTCGCCCCATCCATCGCCGGGTCAGCCCTCCGCGCATCAACCGCGCCGGAGTCGCGGGCATTCGCGACGATCGGTTGCAGAAGCGGGCGGGCCGCTCGCTCCCCATCTTTTACGGAGGGTGGCGTCTCAGTTGCTGGCCCTTCCCACTTGGGGCTATCTCCCATGACCCCCAAATAGGTTAGCGCTTGCTGCGCGATCGCCTTGAATACTGG
>JABFSC010000437.1 GCA_013140885.1 Deltaproteobacteria bacterium
GTCCAAGTATATATCTCGGTAATCTCGGTGAAAACTTTAGGGTTGGCGAGAAAAAAACTGAAAAAGAGGAAAAAACAACACCTTATACTCTTTCTAAAGACCCCAGGTCTTCGACGGCGTTGGGTTTTCTGTGCTTTTCGCCATGTTGTCCGTATGAAACGGAGTGGAATTGGCGATTTCCGCTGTTAGCGAAAAAGGTCCGCTTCCGCGGGACGAATGAGGGTTTTGCTGCCGCCTTCGGCGGGAGTGAATTGATACCCGCGAATAATGACCGCCGGAACGCCCGCCCCTTTTTCCATAACCAAGCCCGCCGCGGCGGCGAGTTCGTCGGCAACGGCGACCACGGTGTGGTGGAGTTCCCGTCCGCGCATGTCGGTCGAGCCGCGGAGATCAAGCAGTGGCTCGAAGCCTGAAACACCGAGGGCGAATTCCACCAGCCCATCACGCCACGGGCGACCAAAGGTGTCGGTAATAATCACTCCGAGCGTGACCCCTCGTCGCTCCTGTAACGCGAGGCGTAGGGAGCGTGCCGACGCATCAATATCCTTGGGCAACACGATCACGATGTCATCGGCGATGCTGTTGGACTCATCGACGCCGGAGTTGGCGCAGACCCAGCCGTGCTTGGTTTCGGTAATGACAACGCCGTTTTTCATGCGGACGATGCGACTGCTCTCTTGCAGTACCACTTCGACCGCGCGTGGGTCTTTTTCCCATAAGGTGGCGATTTGCTGGGCGAACGGTGACGGCGTGACGGTCTTGAGATCGACGATCGCGCCTTCGGCTTTGGAGATGATCTTCTGACAGACAATGAGGATGTCGCTATTTTGCAAGCCGATCCCCGCGCGGTCGATAGCCTCCAGTAACAGTGTCGGCAGCGAATCGCCGGGGTGAATTTGTGGGATACCGGGAACTGGGATGATTGAGATGGAGTGCATATTATACCTGCGGGGAAGAGTTGAAAGTTAAAAGTTGAAAGTGGAGAGTGGAGAGCTGAAAGTGGAAAAATTCTTAATTTTTCACTCTCCACTCTCCACTCTCCACTTTTTCCTGTGTTCGTGTTCGACCACAACTCGCGCGAGCATCGTCGATTTTTCCATGTCACTCATAATGGTGTCGGTGACAATGACCGCGAGGCCGAGTTGTTCGAGTTGGTGCTGTTGCGCGGCATCTTGGGTATCAATGACAAAGGTATCGAGAAAATCGCGGTAGAGACCAGCAACGCCACCTACGGACACGTCAATGCCGAGACCGCCAAGTAAACGGTCGGCGGGTCCTTTAATCGGTTTGCCGGCGACTAAGGGACTGATCGCCACCACGGGCGCGCTCGTTGCCCGCATGGCCTCACGGACTCCCGGTAGCGCCAAGATCGGGCCGATACTAACGATGGGATTGCTCGGCGGAAGTATCACCAAGTGTGCCGATTGGATCGCCTCGCGGACACCGGGCGCGGCGTGCGCGGTGTCGATACCATGCAGTTCAACTTGCTTGACCTGTCCTTCGCTCCGCCCTTTGACGAAATACTGTTGAAAGGGGAGGGCTCCCGCCTCGGTGTGCACGATCGTGCGCACGGGGTCGTTACTCATGGGGAGCACGGTGGATCGCACTCCCCACGTCTGAGCGATAGCGGTGGTGACGGCGCTGAGGGATTTGCCTTCTCGCAGTTGTTGGGTGCGAAAGAGATGCGTGGCCAAGTCGGCATCGCCTAACCCAAACCAGGTTTCCGGGTAGTAGCGTCCTAATGCGGTGAGACAGCGGAACGTTTCTTCTGGCAGTCCCCAGCCTTTGCTGCTATCAACCGCTCCCGCCAGCGTGTACGTGATCGTATCCAGGTCCGGGGAAACGGAGAGTCCGAAGAATTCGTCATCGTCACCGGTATTGACGATGACCGTCAACGAAGCGGGATCAATGACGCGGACCAAGCCGCGCAGGAACCGGGCCGCGCCGACCCCTCCGGCGAGGGCGGTCACTCTGAAATCACGAGGAATTGGCACAGCCTCTCAGCCTCTCCGCGCGCGGCGGTTAGTGTGTCGCCTGTTGCTTCTCACGTTCAAAGGGATGGACGTAGCGGAATTGTTCTGATGCCGCGAGCTTCCGATAGGAACCAAACCGCTCATCGGCATTCTTGACGAGATCAAGCGGGCTGACCTCTTCGTCCGCGCCAGTGAAGACTTTCCGTAGCGTATAGGTCGTGCTCCGTTCCGCGGGCGTGCGTCCAGCATCACGAATCAATCGGCGTAACTCTTTCGGCGGGACCAATTGGCCATACTGCGCGCCAGCGGAGGTCGAGATGCTTTCGTTAATCAAGGTCCCGCCCAGGTCATTGGCGCCAGCCGTCAACAAGTATTGCGCCATCTTGGGTCCTTCCTTGACCCACGACGATTGGATGTTGCGGAATGTGGGGCCCAGCATCAGACGCGCGACCGCGTGCATCTTGACGACTTCCGTGCCGGTCGCGCCTTCACGCACATTCTCGACGAGTTTCCGGGTGTACATCGGCGCTTCTTGATGAATGAGGGACAACGGCACGAACTCGGTGAACCCACCCGTCTCTTTTTGGATGTCGCGCAGCAGATTCATGTGCTTGACCCAGTGGACCGGAGTTTCGATGTGGCCATACATGATGGTGGACGTGGTCGGGATTCCCAGGCTGTGGGCCGAGGTAATCACTTCAATCCATTGTTGGACGGTGATCCGCCCCGGCGCGATGATGTCGCGAATCTCTTGATCAAGGATCTCGGCGGAGGTGCCGGGCAGCGTGTCCAAGCCCGCGTCCTTGAGTTCCTTGAGATATTGGATGATGGGCACGCCGGAGCGGATCGCCCCATACTGGACCTCTTCTGGCGAGAAGGCGTGCATGTGCAGCGTGGGGAAGGCTTTCTTCACTGCCTTGGTCAACTCGATGTAGAGGTTGCCATCCATCTTGGGTGGGAGCCCGGCTTGCATGCAGACTTCGGTCGCGCCCATATCGACCGCTTCTTGCGCGCGCCGCACGATCTCTTCGGTGGGGAGGAAGTAGCCTTCTTCCTGACGATATTCACGGCTGAATGCGCAGAACGTGCAGTGCTTGATGCACACGTTAGTGAAGTTGATGTTGCGGTTGACCACATACGTGACGACGTCGCCGACCTGACGGCGGCGCATCTCGTCGGCCACCAAACCCATCGCTTGGAGGTCAAGCCCATTGGTCTCGCATAAGCGCAAGCCATCACTCCAGGAGAGTTCCTCTCCATCCAAGGTGCGGTGGAGGATTGCACTGACTTTAGGATCAATATGCTCAAGGACAGCAGCCAGTCCGTTACGTGCCACGGCAAATCTCCTTCTTTCTTTTGGGGGGAATGGGCGTGGGTTACGCCGTTACTTGTTGATGCAGTTCCTGGGTGCGGGGCCGCAAGGCTGGTAACAGGAACTCGGGACGATCCATGTATTCTGGGTAGATCGCCAACCGCTCGCGGAGCGTGAACCCTGCTTCGCGGCAGGTCTGTGCGAGCAAATCGAGATGCGGCCACGCGGCCTCTGGATTCACATAGTCTTTCGTGACCGGCGAGATGCCGCCCCAGTCGTTGATGCCAGCGTGCAATAACAGTTTGTGATCCATTGGGCTCAAGTTTGGTGGGGCTTGGAGGTTCATGTCTCCGCCCAATAGGAGGCGGGCGACGGCGACGGTTTTCGCCATGTCCACGCTTTCGGGTTCCGGTGCCTCGGCCATGCGCGTCCGCGGTTTGGCGCGAAAATTCTGCACGATGACTTCTTGAATATGGTCATACTCGTCATGGATGTCGCGGATCGCCAAGAGACTATCGACCCGTTCCTCGCGGGTCTCGCCAATGCCGATGAGAATGCCGGTGGTGAAGGGGATCGACAGTTCTCCAGCCTCGCGCAGCATCCGCACCCGCACGACAGGGTCTTTATCCGGGGCGGAGAAATGCGCCATGCCGCGTTCGCGCAAGCGGGGACTGATGTTCTCAAGCATGAGGCCGAGACTGACGTTGACCTCTTTGAGCCATTTCATCTCGTCATAACTCATCACCCCAGCGTTGGTGTGGGGGAGCATGCCGTGCGCGAGGGCGATTTCACACGCGCGATAGATGTATTCGGTGGTGTTGGCGTGGCCGAAACCGGCCAAGGTCGCGCGATACCCGCTATAGGCGAGTTCGGGCTTGTCGCCCAAACACATCAGGGCTTCCTTGCAGCCTTGCGTGCAAGCGCGGGTGACCCACTCCTCGATTTCGTTCGGGGTCATCGTCCAGGCATCGGGGTCACGGGGGTCCTTGCGAAACGTACAATATGAACAGCGGTCGCGGCACAGGTTGGTGATTGGCAGGAACACTTTACGCGAATAGGTGATTGTCCGGCCCTTGTGCTGATCTCGTAGTGTGCCCGCCGCGGCGAGGAGCGCGGGCATTTCCGCTTCCGTGCAATTGATTAAGCGATAGCCGTCCTCGGCGGACAGTCTGGTGTGGTGTTGGGCTTTGTCGAGAATCACGGAAATGTGAGGATGCACGGTGGTTCCTTCGCCGGCCAATGGCTGCCCGACTATTAGAGGAGCGCTATGTGAAAGTCAACCAGGTTTTTCCGGCAATATCACTTTTCAGTGATATTGCTCGTGTTTCGCGGAATCAGGTCTGGCCCCGCTCGTATGCACGTTACGTGCGCGTGTCACGCGGGCGTTAGGAGGGCGTGTCTTCTGGAGGCAGGACGATGATTTCGATGCGTCGGTTCAAGCGGCGCCCGTCCTCCGCGGCATTGCTGGCCACGGGGGTCGTATCGGCGCGACCCACCGCGCTGAGTTGCCCGGCGCTCAGGATGCCTTGAGCGAGAATATGTTTGACCACTTCCGTGGCGCGGGCGGTGGACAATTCCCAATTGGTCGGGAAGCGCAAGCTCAGGGGCGGGCGGATCGGGATGTTGTCCGTGTGTCCTTCAATCATAATGCGACGATCCGAAATCTTGCCCAAGAGAGTGGCGACCTTGGCGATGATACGTTCGCCATCCGGGGTGAGGGCGGCTTGCCCGCTGGGAAAGAGTACGCGGTCGAGGATCGTCACGGTGAGTCGTTCTTTCGCTTGATGCAGCGCGATCTCTTTTTGTGATATTTCTCCTTGCAAGGCGGCGACGAAGCGGTCGTAGGTGCCTTTGACGCGCGCCAGCTCGGCGGCCTTGGCCTGTTCCGCTGCCGCGACTTGTCGCGCGAGGGTGAGGCTGCGTTGCCGTTCCTCCTCGAGTTGGGCGGCGAGCGCGGTTTTCTCTTCCGCGAGGGTGGCGAGTGCGCCACTCATTTGGGTGCGCGTGGTTTCGAGGGCCGCGAGTTGTTGTTGCTGGTGTTGCTGGTGTGCGGCCACGGTTTCGGCGTGTTTCGCGCGCGCGACGGTCAGGGACTGTTCAATGGCCGCCGCGCGCTCCAGGGCGGTTGTCTGGAACTGTTGGAGGGCCGTGGTGGTGTCCGTCTTCGTTTCTTGGGGTGGTGGCGGATTGCTGGTGGGGGTGAACTCAACGGCGACACTTTGTGGTGGCTCACTCAATGGTGACGGGACTTCGAAGGTTGGGCCAGCATGTCGCCAGGGAAAGACAATCGCCGCCGTATGCACCAGCACCGCGGCAACCGCGGCGACGGAGAGCGGACCGCGAGATGGTGTCCGTGCGAACTGAGAACGACGGGTCGGGGGGAGTGGATCACGCAAGCCGATACGGGGCGACGCCGCGGAAATCCCCAGCGTCCAACTGGTCGTGTCCGTTGTATCGGACGGGAGGAGGTTATCGGGGGGCCGATGGTGTTTGCGCATAGCGATTCCTTTCCGGAGGAGGAGAGGAGTGCGGCACCGTGGTGATATGGGGCCATTGGCCGCGTAAGCGAATCAGACTGATCGCGGTACACAGGAGTCCGATTCCGACCATGAACCGACCCGCGCTCAGGACGACATGGTAGAAGTCTCGTTTGGCGCGGGCGATTTCCCAGCGTTCCCGCGCCTCGCTCGGAAAATGCGGCTTGCCGGTGGACAAGAGAAAAAACGCATCGCTTCGCGCGGTCGGCGTGACAACCTTCATGACCTCCTGATAATGCTCGACCTTGGAGACCGCCGTGAGATAGTTGCCGATGCCCAGCACCATGAGGGCGATGCCAGCGACGAACAGATAACTTTTGTATAAGACGCGCGCGAATGTCATAGGTTGATGGGTCCAAAGTCTTTTGGAGGTTAAGGTCCAAAGTCCAAGGTCTAAAGTTGCGAGTTGCGAGTTGCGAATTTTGGGAGCCGGGGTTTTCCTCCGCGTGTGAAGTGGGACCGGAATACTGCTGAGCGGTACCACTAGGGGTGAAACGAGTCAAGGCGCGATTGTTTCATCGGACGGCGTCAGCTAGTGTCGGTCCACATGGAGAAAAGGATTGATGTTGTTCATTTGGGCCTGACTCCGTATCGCGAGGCGTGGCGGTGGCAGCAGCACTACCATGCGCGTTGTCGAGCGACTGACGAGAACGTGCTGCTCCTCGCTGAACATCTTCCTGTTGTCACCATCGGCTATCGCTGTCCACGTGAACAACTCGTGGACGTGACGGCATTGGAGCAACAAGGCATCCCGATCATTGAAGTTGAGCGTGGTGGTGGGGCTACCTATCACGGCCCCGGCCAATTGGTGGCGTATCCGATTTTTTCCTCGCTCTTTCGCTCGTGGGGTGTGAAAAATTTTATCGCGCGCTTAGAAGCGATCATGGGGCAGGTGAGTGGTCACTGCGGTGTGCGGACGACACAACGTCAAGGATTTCCTGGGGTGTGGGTAGGGGAACACAAACTTGGAGCGGTGGGCCTCGCCATCCGCCGTCGAGTGTCCTTGCATGGATTCGCGCTCAATGTGAATGTTGATTTCCGGCCATTTGCGCACCTCATCCCCTGTGGCATTCGTGGCGCTGGGGTGACGAGTCTGAGCCGAGAGCGTGGAGAAGTGGTGGCGATGCGGACTGTTATGGAACAGACGGTTCGTGCGTTTGGCGAAATTTTTACCGTGCCAGTACGTGAAGGAGAACCAGTATGAGTGGAGTGGTGTTGAGCGAGCGGCATGCGAATGTCCGGTGGATTACCCTCAATCGACCTGAACGACATAATGCGCTGGACCGAGAGACGATTTTTGCCCTGCGGGACGCGGTGGTTGAGAGTGGACGGGATGACGCGACACGGGTCGTGGTCATCACCGGTGCCGGAAGAGCCTTTTGCTCCGGGGCCGATCTGCGTGCCGGACGTGAAGAAGCCCCGTCTGGCGAGGAGCTGCTTGAAGATGGGTTCAATGGGGCGATTCGCGCAATCTGGAATCTTCCGAAACCCGTGATCGCCGCGGTGGGCGGAGTGGCTGCCGGATTTGGTTGTTCCCTCGCGTTGGCGGCGGATGTGCGTCTCGCGTCAGCCACCGCGCGCTTGTCCTTACTGTTCGTGAAACGAGGACTCACGGTGGATGGTGGCGCGAGTTACTTCTTGCCGCGTCTGGCTGGGTTACGCGGCATGGAAATGGCGTTGACGGGCGATATTCTCAGCGCCGAGGAATCCTTGCGGATCGGGTTAATCAACCGGGTGCTTCCTGATGGGGACTTCCGTGCCGGAGTCGAAGCCTACGCGACGCGCTTGGCATTGAACGCTCCGTTAGCGTTGGCGGCTATCAAAGCGTCGATGCACAAAGCCTTGAACAGCGGGTTGGACGAGGTCCTGACCCACGAAATGGCGACCCAACGACAGATGCTTCAGACCGAAGATGTGCGCGAAGGGCTGGCGGCGTTTCTGGAAAAACGGGAACCGGTGTACAAAGGCAAGTAGAGGAAGACATCATGGGCCGTTTCTTTGTTGTTGGTGACATTCACGCTTGCCCGCAGGAACTCGAGGACCTCATTACCGCGTGCGCGTTGGAACGTGAGGACCGTCTCGTGTTTCTTGGTGATTATATTGACCGCGGACCCGGAGCGCGCGAGGTAGTTGATTTCCTGCTTGATCTTCAAGCGGATCACGTATGTACGATGACATTCTTGAAGGGCAACCATGAAGACATGTTGTTGGACTTCCTCGGCTATCTTGGCCATTTTGGTGAATCGTTTCTGGTGAACGGTGGGATCGCCACCTTGAAAAGTTATGGCGTTACCGAGGGGATGCAAGGACAGCAGGCGGCGTTACACTTTCCCTCCGAGCATCTCGAATTTTTTCAGCAACTGGAACGATATGTCGCCATCGGGGATGCGCTCTGCGTCCATGCCGGCGTGAGCCCGATACACTCGCTTGATGAGCAAGACGAGGAATCGCTATTCTGGATTCGGCAGGAATTTATTACCCATCCCCATTCCCTTCCCTATACGGTGTTGTTCGGCCACACTCCGCAACGAGAAGTGTTGCTCGATCTGCCTTACAAAGTTGGACTCGATACGGGGCTCGTCTATGGAGGAAAGTTGTCTTGCCTTGAGATGACTGAAAAAAAGCTGCTCCAGGTCAGAAAAGGGGTACGTCGCGTGGAGGTGACCGATGTGGCCCGGTACTGGAAGCTGTCACCTCCCCGACTTGGGCATCCCCAGGTGGTTGGGCATTAAGAATTCTTGTCGGGTTCTTTTTTGACGGCTTGTCCCCATCTGCGGCTGACCCGATTGCTCAGCTCTTCATCGACATGGGTGGCGTCTGGCGCATTGTAGATGACCAGATTGTGTAAGTGAGTGAAGCTATCGGGGGGCACACTGGTGATCTCGATCGCCATGCCCTGAGTGGTCGCGCGGACAATCGTCCCTTCAAGGGCAATACGGATCGGGTGCTCCTGTGGGCCGACGAACAGCGTGATGTGGCAAGCGGTGCGAGTCGGTAATGCTCGCGGGCTCGCGACCGAAAGCCCCTTGAGGCTGATGTCCGTGGTCGTGCCGGTAATCAGCGCATGTCCTTCCGCGCGCAATTCCGTGTCAATCTGAAGGGGAACACGCGTCATTTCTCGTTTGTCCTGACTGTCGCTCATATAAAACCCTCTTGTATCCGCAAGCGGTGAGACAGGGTGATCAGGCCACTGCGTGCGTTGCGTTTGCTCAACCGATGATGGAGTAGCCGTCACGCGCATTCCTCCTTTGGCACAGTAGCATTGAGGTGGACGTTTTGTTACGTGTTCGCGGTGGTCGTGAGTACAGTAATGACAACAACGGGCCGATAAACGAAAACAATGGATACTACCGCATCTTCTCTTGCGGCTAAACAGGGGCACCCCGCGATGACACTTTCGGTCATCGTGCCCGTGTACAATGAAGCAACGACGATTTACGAGGTGCTCCGCCGTGTCGCGGCCGTGCCGATTCCCAAAGAAATCGTCATTGTCGATGATGCCTCGACTGATGGCACGAGCGAGACGTTGCGGGGCATTCACGGCGCCGCGGATTTTTTTGCCGGCCCACTACCAGCGCCATGCGCCGTGAAGGTCCTTTTTCATAACCACAACCAGGGCAAAGGGGCCGCCATCCGCACTGGTTTAACGGCGGTCACCGGAGATGCCGTCATTATTCAAGATGCCGACCTTGAATATAACCCGGAGGA
>JABFSC010000012.1 GCA_013140885.1 Deltaproteobacteria bacterium
TAATCCGGCGCCGCGCTCAACCAGAATACATCGCGGGTAATGCGCGCCGCCGGATTATGCTCAACCCCATCATAATGAGTGATCGCCATTTTGTGGCCGTGGCTGTGAAGCGAAACGCCTTCCTCGCCGCCAGAGAGCACGCGTAACTTGATGTGTTGATCTGGCTCGACCACGATGAGTGACTCGCGAAATGTGTACGGGAAAGAGCGGCCATTGAGGAGAAAATAGCGCGCGGTGCGCTCAGTGATGTTGTACCGGCGGTTCATTGCTTTTTCGAGCAACCGTGGATCGTTGGCGCTCTGAATGATGTTGTTCAACGCTGGATCAATATCCTGGAAATGGAGGTCGTACTCCTGCGCGTACGTCTCACGCACCGCGACGGACGGATGCCGAACATGACCCGCGCCGATGTTCAGGGTCTGCACCCAGTTGTTGGGGCGATTCTCCTCGACGACGAACATGCCCTGGAGCCCCATGTGAATGTGATGCTGCGGTTGGACATGACAATGGTAGAACATGGTGCCCGGTTGTCGTGGCGCGAGCGCGAAGACCCGGCTTTTGCCGGGCTCGACTTCACCATGCCCGGTGTGAAAAGCGGGATTCAACGCTTGCGAGAATGCGTAGGTCCGACTGTCGCCGGGCATCACTGGCACTTCGCTGGTCTCAGGGACGCCGTCGTTGCCATGTTCGTGATGAGAATAGGGATGATCGACCCCATGAAAATGGATGGTGTGGGGGAAGTAGTGGGTGTTTTCCAAGATCACTTCCACCGTGTCCCCTTGCTCGACCCGAATGACCGGTGAGGGCGCGCGCAAGAGCGGGTTGGCTTCTAGCTCTTCCAAGCTCTTGGTGGCCATGCCGTGAACCTTTGGCGTGAACACCCACAGTCCGGGCTGAATGCCCGGTGCGATGAAGTACGCGGGAATGAGGTCGGGCATATCGGGTGAGCGGCCATTGAGTTCCGCCACTTCCAGCTTGATGCGAATGACATCGGGATCGCCGTCGCCGTCCTTGTCGTTCTCGATCACCACGGTGTCGGGTGAGAGTCCAGCTTTCATCAGCGTGTCCATCGACACGTTGTTCGTGCCCTTGATGAACGCGGCGACCGCCCACGGATTGTCGGGATCGCAGAGCGGAGATTCCTCAACGACCATGCCTTCGATCTCCTGACGTTTGCGCCAGTCTGGGTGGAGGTTGAGGCAGAACGGTTCCACGGTGCCGAGATCAACGGCGGTGCTGCCTGGAGGCGCGTGGTAGGCGGGTTCGCCGAACCAGGCGTAGTAGGTGGACTGGAGCGACGGCGGAAGCGAGGTTGGCGTGATGAAAAACGCCACGGCGACGAGGACCAACAAAAGAAGAACAACGATGAGGCGAAAAGTGGGCATGGGGGAGGGAGCTTACTGATGGGAAAAAGAAAGGCGGGAAGTGTGGCTTCCCGCCTTATGAGCTAGGGGAGGAACTGTCCGCGGAAGAACGTCGGGACGACACTCGAACGCACGGTGACCAATTGCTGACCGCTTTGCGCGTTCTCGAAGCGTAGGAGCGCCGCGACAAACTGTTGCGGGTCATTGAGCGGAATCAGTCGGGCGGTGCTGAAGATCGCGCTGGAGATCGTGACGACGACATCCTTCGTCTCTCCAGGGCCGACGGGCTCCGCTGGCTCTACCTTGAGCGCTCCAACGAAATCCGCGGGTCCAGCTTTCGCTTCTTCCGCTTTGCCACCCGGTACGAATGTCGCCAGGCCGATGACCACGCGGTTCAAGGTGATGGCGCTATCCGCGACGTTCTTGACCTGCATTTTCATGGTCAAGGTGTCGGTGGTGTCGTCGTAGGTTGAGCCGCTGGTATGGACTTCAGCCATTGCGTCGCCCGAGGAGATGAAGCGTGGCGTGATCCAGTCCGTCTGTTGCGGCCAACGCACGGGGTATTTGGTGCCCGCGTAGGTCCAACCCCCGATCAATAACAAGACCGTCAGGCCCGCGATGACATTCATCCAGAAATGGTCACGCGGAGTGATGAGGCCAATATCCGGGCCGTCGTCGTTGACCGGCAATTGCATCGTGACCGCGAGATTGGTGACCGTGCGTTTGGTGAATGTCCAGTAGATCATCCACGCCATGCCCAGCAGAAAGCCGACAAAGGACCACCACCACACGAACGGCCCCTGGTAGGTATGGAGATTGATGGTTTGTCCATCAAGGAGCTTCACGTCGAATGAAAAGGGTGTCGCGCTCGGCTTCACCGTGACCCATTCACCAGGGCCGACGAGGGTGCCAGTGCCGCTGACCGCGAGCCCTGGATGGACGTGCCACTTCCCCGGCTCTTTGCCCAACAGGGTCATCTTGAACTGGTAGATCCCGCCTTTTTCGGCGAAAAAGGAACCGACCGAGGCTTGATCGTTAATGGTGCGGTCCTTCATCACGAATACCGGACCTGGCACCACGGGGACCAGCGCGGCCATTTCCGGCGTCTCCAGCGTATGCGGCCACGTCTCGAGAATCTTGACCGTGCCGGTGACCGTGATCGGTTGTCCCACTTCGATCTCCGTGGGGGATATGGAGACGTCGTAGAACGCCGTGGTCATGTTCTTGAGAAAGGGTTCGTCCCCGGCCTCACCGTGGGCGAACACCTTGGGAGCGCTGACGATGGTCGTCAAAGCCATCGCCAGGAGAAGTGTTGAAAACCGTCTAGCCATCACTTGCCTTCCTTCTTATGTGTTGGTCGCTGTCGAACTGTCCGGTCCCGCCCGCGATTTTACGCAACCGGGGAATTTGCTTCACGCGCGTGGAGCGTTTGTGGGGGCGGCGTTCAGTCCGAGAGGCGTTACGTCCGTTCGTGCCAACCGCTGAATCATCTTCCTTCGCCGTGGGCCAAAAGAACATGACGAGCCAATAACTGGCGAAACCAATCGCTCCAGCGGTCATAATGGGAGGACCGAGCTCGTCAGGCCCCATTCCTCCATGCGCGAATGCCACGGTTGGTAAGATGATAAGAGAGGCAAGG
>JABFSC010000737.1 GCA_013140885.1 Deltaproteobacteria bacterium
AACACGAACAACGGGTGATCGACCACGAAAGCCGAAATGAAAAAGAAGAGCATCCCGCCCACCTTCACAAAGGGATGGCGACGATGCACGAAACTTTGATGATCGAGATAGAGGAAGAGTGGCATAATTGGGTGGTTATGGATGGGAAAATGAACGGGTGGAGACCCACCCGTTATCATGGAGCCTTTCAACACTAGTCATGCGCCGGCGGCCGCCTATGCCACGAGGTCTGCACTTCATACGCATGCCCAATTTGTAGGACCGTCGCCTCATCGAACGCCTTGCCGACAATCTGCAAGGCGATGGGCAACTCACTCCGCGTGAATCCACACGGAATCGTCAACGCCGGTTGCCCAGTGACATTGAACGGACAGGTCGCGGCGATCAGCGCGGTCATCAGGCTCACCTCACGCCCGTCGATGATCGCTGTTCGTGCCTCGTGCAACGGTGGCGGCACCAATTCTCCCGGCGTGAGCAGCGCGTCGATATGCGTGAAGGCTTTGTCCATATCACGGCAAAGCTGGGTCTTCGCGCGTTGGGCACGCACATACTCCGTCGCCTGCGTTGCCTTGCCACGTTCCAAGAACTTCCGCACGCCAGAGCCATAATCTTCAGCTTGCGTGGTGAGATAGGGTTCATGCCAGGCGTTCGCCTCTCCATTGAGAATCACCTGCGCGACTGTCGCCCAGATATTATCGAGCGCAGGTAGATCGACTTCCTCAATGCGCGCTCCCAGTCCTTGCAGCACATTCACCGCCGCGTCGAAGGCGGCTTTGACTTCTGGGTCGGTGTACTCTGGGAAGAATTGTTTTGGCACGCCAAGCCGCAGCCCTTTGATCTCGCCAGTGAGCTTGGCGGTGTAACTGGCGACAGGAACATCCCGCGACACCAGATCACGGGCGTCGTAGCCCGCGAGCACTTGCAGCATCAGCGCCGCGTCTCGCACCGTGCGGGTCATCGGGCCGATGTGATCAAGCGACCAGGCCAGTGGCGTGACGCCAAACAAGCTGACTCGGCCGTGCGTTGCCTTGAGTCCAACGATGCCGCAAAACGCGGCGGGGATACGGATCGAGCCGCCGGTGTCCGTCCCTAACGAACCGGCGCAGAGTCCAGCGGCCACGGCGACACCGGAACCACTACTGGACCCACCAGGATTGTGCGCCGGATTCCACGGATTATTCACCCGTCCAAAATGTTGGCTCGGCAGCATCGTCGCGAACTCATTCATGTTGAGTTTGCCAAGCAGTATGGCACCCCCGGCCTGTAACCGTTCAATCACCGCCGCGTCATGGTCAGGGATATTGTCCTTCAAGACTTTCGAGGCGCAGGTGGTCGCGATACCCTTGGTCGCGACGATGTCTTTATGCGCCAGCGGAATCCCTTGCAGCGGGCCGCGATAGCGTTGCGCGCGAATCTCCGCTTCGGCGGCGCGGGCTTCTTGCAGCGCCCGGTCAGCGGTGACGGTCAGATAGCTATTGAGTGGGGGATCAAGCGCCGCGATGCGGTCCAGGTAGGCTTGGGTGACTTCGACGGGAGAGATGGCTTTGTTCTGGAGTTGTTCCCCAAGCTGCGCGATGGACAGAAAACAGAGTTCGTTCGTTGTCATGGCGAGGCCCTCCTTGTTCGCGCGGGACTGTACCATAAGACGCGAGGGGTCGTCAGCTATGAGAGTGCCATTCTTGCCAAAGGCATGCTTCACTTTCGTTCATTCCGCAAAAGCGGTATGCAACTGGGAGCGTGATGGTGAACTCCGGGGCTCGCCGTTGTTCGCCATCGCTCTATTCGCTCCTCCATAAAGAAGAGATCACCTATGCACTGTGCCCATTGTCAATGCGAAGTCGCGGCGGATTTTCGGTTTTGCCCCAAGTGTGGCAAGCCACTGCATCGTCCGTGTCCACAATGCGCGTATGAGTGTCCCCCGGAGTTTCGGTTTTGTCCCAAGTGCGGCACGGGTGTGGCGGAAGCACCCCCGGAGACACCACAACCCGCGGCACCCATGCCGCGGGCTCTCGTGCAATCCGCGGACACCGCCCTCATCGTGAACGCCGCGCCCATAGTCGCCGAAGCGGACCGGCGTCCGGTCACCGTGCTGTTTGCTGATGTGGTGGGGTTTACCAGTCTCGCCGAGCGACTCGATCCGGAAGAGCTGCGCAGTCTGATGATGGGGTGCTTCCAGACGCTGGCCGAGGAAATCCGCCGCTATGATGGGTTCATCGAGAAGTTTATCGGCGATGCCATCCTCGCCGTCTTTGGCGCGCCGGTCGCTCATGAAGATGATCCTGAACGCGCCGTGCGAGCGGCGTTAGGGATGCAGGCGCGGCTCCAGCAGTTGCGCACCACCGCGAGCACCGCCACCGCTGGAGCGCTCACCATGCGGATCGGCATCAATTCAGGTCTCGTTGTCGCGGGCACCGTGGGTGAGGGCAAGGACTATGGGGTGGTCGGCGATACCGTCAATGTCGCCGCCCGTGTGCAACAGAACGGCGCGCCGGGCCAGGTCACTATTAGTGAAGCAACGTATCGCCTCGTCCGCAAGTCCTTCGCGTGCCGTCCGCTGGGGGCCGTCGCGCTGAAAGGCAAGGCGGAATCCATCCAGACGTTTGAGATTATCGGGCCACAGCAAGCGACGGACGCCGCTCCGGACATGGACACGATGACCGCGCCGTTCCTGGGCCGCGATGCGGAACTCCAACAACTCCTGGAGGTCTTCGAGCGGGTAGGGAAAGGCAAAACCCAGGTGGTCAGCCTCATTGGTGAGGCTGGGATCGGAAAATCGCGACTGCTCGCGGAATTCCTCAAGCGCCTCGATACGGCCGGGCTCCTTGGTCACCTCACACTCTATCAGACCACGTGCTCGGCTTTGGGCAGTGAAGCCTATCACGTGCTGATCGAGTTTTTTCGCACCTGTTTCGCCCTCACTCCAGAGGACAGTGCCACGCAAGCCAGGAGCAAAATCGACCTGATCTTGCAAGCGATTGGCGCGCAGACTGGTCCTATCGTTCCCGCCGTGGAGAGCCTGTTGGGGTTCGCCGCGAAAGGGCTGAGCACGACACACTTGGACCCTGAACAGCTCAAACGGCAGCTCTTCGTGGCGGTCAAGGAGATCTGCCAGTGTCAATGTCGCCAACAGCCCGTCCTCTTGGTCGTGGAGGATTTCCAATGGGCGGATGCCGCCTCCGTGGAACTGCTGCGCTCCCTGGTGGATCGCGTCGCCGACCAACCGCTGTTCGTACTGCTCGTCGCGAGGCCGACCGCGCCAACGGGGATGATCTATAGCGCCAATGTGGGCACTGCGGTGATCCGGCTGCAACCCCTCACCGTGGAGGACAGCGAAGCGTTGTTGGACGCACTGATGGGCCCGCTGATTTCCCCGTTTCAACCCGCCGTGCGTGAGTTGTTGACCCGTCGCGCGGAGGGCAATCCCTTCTTTCTCGAAGAAGCCGTGCGGTCGCTGCTCGACACGGGGATTTTCAAGAAGACGCCCACCGGGACCCGGTTCTCCGGCGACCTATCGAATCTCGAAGTGCCCACCACCGTGCGAGGCGTTGTCCTTTCCCGTATCGATAGTTTGTCGCTGGGCGCGAAGCAGCTTTTACTGGAGGCCGCCGTCATTGGTCCGAGCTTTGATCTGACGCTGCTGCGCCAGATCGCGACACGGCCCCAAGACGTGCCTCTTCAGTTGGAGACACTCCTGCACTCGGACCTTGTGAATGAAGTGGCCACGACTGACGACCGACCGCCGGAGTATCGGTTTCGCAATACGCTGATCCAGGAGGTGGCGTACAACAGTCTGTTGAAAAAACGGCGGACGCTGCTGCACCGACACATCGCGGCAACCCTCGAGCGTCTCCACGCCCAGCACTTGGAAGACTACCTGCCGCAACTGGCGCATCACTACAGTCAGAGCGATGACCGTGAGCGCGCGCTGCGGTATCTCCTCCGCTTCGGCGATAAAGCCGCTCACACCTACGCGAATCAAGACGCCATGAGTTGTTATCGCCGCGCGCTGGAACTACTCGCGCAAGCGGATGACCATGAGGAGATCAAGGCGGAGGTTTGCGAGAAATTAGCCGACGCATGCGCAGCTTCGGGCGAGCCTGAAGCTGCCCTGGAGTCCTGGCAGGCTGCCTTCGGACACTACGAAAGGGTGGGGCGCCTCGAACGGGTCGCGGCGGTCCATCGTAAGATCGGTCTGCATTGGTGGGGGCAAGGCAATCGCGAAAAAGCGGTCGAGCATTGGCACCGCGGACTTGCGCTGTTAGCGCGGGACCCGGATCACGTTGAAGCGGCGCTCTTGTATCACGAGCTTGGGCGCCTTTATTTTCGTAGTGGCGACGATCAACAGGCGATCGTCTGGACGCAAAAGGCGTTAGCCTTGGGACAACGGCTGAACGCACCGGAGGTTGTCTCGCAAGCGTTCAACACGTTGGGAGTGTCCTTGGCACGTCGGGGTGACTTGGAAGAAGGCATAGTCCAAGTCAAACAGAGCCTGCATCTCGCGTTGCAACACGATATGCCCACTGCCGCCTGCCGCGCCTACACGAATCTGGGCATGCTCTTGTCCGCGGTTGATCGGGAACAGGCGTTGACCTATTGCCACGAGGGGTTGGCGCTGGCCAAGAAGATCGGCGACCTCTCGCAACAATCCTGGCTGCACGCGAGTGTCGCCAGTAGTTTTTGTTCGCTGGTGGGCGATTGTTCCCAAGGGCTTGCAGCCGCTGAAGCCTCGATCGCGCTCGATCAACAACTGGGCCAGCGCACGCATCTCCCGATTCCGCTGATCTTGCTCGCGCAAATCTACCAATGCCAAGAGCAATTGGAGGAAAGCGAACGATACTATCTCGAAGCGTGCGCCATCGCCGAAGAGACGGGGGAGCCACAGCACTTGTTTCCGTGTTACGACGGGTTGGCGACCTTGCACCTCGAGAGAGGGGATACGGTCAAAGCCGAGGAGTATTTGGCGAAAAGTTTGGCGATCTGTGAAAAGACTGGCTATTCACCGGATATGTTGATTATGCTGCCGTTCCTCTGTTGAGGACGTTTGCGAGGAAGGAGACAAGGACCAATGGAACAACAAGAGCAGTCTCTAGTATTGGCGGTTGGCGCCATTGCCCCGAATTTTCGGTTACCTTCGGCCAAAGGGGCGGATATCGCGCTGGAAGATTACCGTGGGCAGCGGAACGTGCTGGTGTGGTTCTCCCGGGGCCTCGCGTGTCCATTTTGTCGGCGCTACATGGCGCAATTGCGCCTCGGCTATCAAGAACTCCAGGCACGCAACACCGATATTTTGCAGATCACTTGTAGCACTCCAGATGAAGCCCAACTCTATTTTCGCCAATACCAACTCTCGTTTCCTTACCTGTGTGATCCGGAACGAGCGGTCTTCCCTCTGTACGGCATCCGTATCGCGCGTGCGCCGCTTGGGAGGGTGGCCGCCAACATGGGGACCAGCATGGCAGCCATGGTCAGTGATCGTTTGTTGCATGGCGAGAAGTCTCCCTCTCCGTTGCCGTTTATCAAACGGTACGGCATGACGGACATGGAACAGCAGGCGGTCTTTCTCGTTGATAAAGCTGGGGTCATTCGTTATGTGCACGCAACTGGTCCGCTGGGCGGCCTTCCGCCCAGCGCCGAATACGTCCGTCAACTTGACCAGCTCCAGTGATGATGCCACCATGCCGCCCACATTTTGCTGGGAGGTACGCTGGTGAGTCTGGTACAAAACTTCATGGGTATGCGGTCATCACTGGTGTGCGAGCCACTGCTGCCGCTCATCGTGCGACAAGCTGCCCAGGCCGACAGCACACGCAGTGTTGATCCCACCGTCATCGCCACCATCAAACAAACCGACCTCATTCGCATGTCGGCGACGCGCGATCTTGGTGGCATCGAAGCCAGTATCGGGGCGATGGCCCGCGAACTCGAAGCGATGGCGGGATGCTGCGCTTCGACCGCGTGGTGTCTGTGGAACCATCTCTGTGTGTTTCATTTTTTCTGCGCGCAACTCGGTCCCGCGGGTATTGAGAGCCTCAAAAATATCGTCGCCCATCGAGAGTGGGTTAGTTTCCCGGCGGGCGCGGGCACCAGTGTCCGTGGGCGCGTGGACGGGGATGAGGTCATCCTCACTGGCCGCGCGAGTTTCGCGTCGGGGTCTCGCTATGGCGAGTGGGCGGGGTGTCTGTTCGCGCTGGAGCAGGAGAATGAGCAACCCGGCGGAAAGCCACGCATCCACTTCACCGTGGTCCGCACCGATGCGCCTGGAGTGTCGGTTGATCCGACTTGGTTCTCCATGAGCCTGCGGGCGTCGGCGACGGACCATATCAACTACGACAATGTGCGCGTGCCCTGTTCCTTGTTACGCCCGTCGCGAGTGGACTATCGCTACCAGTTTCGCGATCCAGCCACGCCGGTGGTGGCGCAGCGGTATCGTGAGGACTGGAGCGCGCTGTCGGTGTTGTGGCTCGGCGCACAAGCCGTGGGGCTCGCAACGGCGGCGCTTGCAGATGCCTGTCACGAGTTACCGGGCCGCGTGGCGATTTTCGGTGTCAAAGTGGCGGACCGACCCGCCGTGCAGCTCCATATCGGCGAGGCCGCGGCGGCCATTTCCGCGGCGCAAGCCGCCGTCTATGCGGGATGCGCGGAAACCGATGCGCGGATTGAGGCGGGGAGCACGCCAACGGAAGCGGAGTATCTCCGCCAGTTGAGTTACTCAATGGTCGCGTTGCGGTTGTGTGATGACGCGATGCGATTGCTCCTCCGGGTCCAAGGCGGGAACAGCCTGCGGGAAGGGGGTTCATTCGAGCGGCGCTATCGCGACTTTCAGGCGATGCCGATTCACATCAACGCCCACCCCGATCGCGTCGCCGAATTGGTCGGCAAGCTGCTCTTGGGGGTGACCAATGACGCGCCGTTTCAATAACTCACAACGTAAACGTAAACTCCTTCACCAACGCCCCAGGCATGCGACTGCTGCTCGTGGAGCGTCCACCATACGTGCCCGCATCGAGTAGCAGATCACGCTCCGCCGTGAATCCCAGTAAATTCTCGCCCAGCGCGCGATATAACGTCTCGTCAAAGCGCATCACATTGAGTGGGGCGACGATGCGGCCGTTTTCCACCCAGAACGTGGCGAAGCGCGTCATGCCGGTGATCCGACAGGCCGAGCGATCCGAGTAATTGAGATACCACAGGTTGTTGATATACACGCCGGTGTCGAGCCGACGCACGACATCCTCCATGGGGATGTCCCCGGCGGCGACCTCGATTGATTCGGGCATCTCCCCGTCGTCCGCGCCGTTGGTTACCACGCCGTACTCCTTGGCGGACCGTGGGGAGACCAGACAGTCGCGAAACGTGCCCTTGTCGATCAACGTCACGCGGTCAGGCTTGATGAAGCCCGCGCTCTGAAAATTGGCCGCGACGCCGTCATTGGTGTTTTCATAAATGCTGACACTGGGATGGAGGCGGACGCCATTTTCAATCATCTTGAGGAGCGTGGTCTGCTTGGTGCGATGATCCTTGAGTCCATAGCCACCCCAGTTGAGCAGTCCAATGAGGTCGTCCAACGCCGCTGGGGCGAGATAGACACGGTAACGCCCCGGTTCGATGGTGCGCGGGGGTTGAGCGAGGACGGCGAGTTCCGCGGCTGCCGTCTCCACTTTGTGGGTGAACTCACGAGGATTCCACACGAAGCCCGCGTAGCTTTCCTTCACCGCTTTATCGGTCTGGTGATAGAAACTCCAATCGAAATTGTAGCTGTAACTGGAAAACCAGTTGCGCTGCCCCAATGAGTTGGCGAACCCGTTGTGAATGCCCCCGGCGGCGTAGAGCCCCACTAGGTCGCGACCCCGACCCGCGTCCAAGATCGCGGTGACGATGGCCCCGCTGTCCTCTGGCAGTTGATTCTTGCCGTGATGTTCGGTGGAGCGCACCTCGGTGGCATAGAGCAGGTGGGGATCGTCCGGCAGATAGGGCAACTTCTCGCGTAACCCGCTGACCAGCCGCGCCGCCTGCGCGCAATCAAGCGCGAAATCACCGGAGATGGTGATGCTCGCTCCACTGTGCCGCATCCCGTCAATCAGCGACAACGAAAGATAGCGTTGCGTCACGGTCCCGGCCTGCCGCACGGCGCTGCGATTGAACCGCACGAAGTCCGAGTCTTCGGCGGAGAAGGAACAGGTGTAGACCTCGCTTCCGCGAATCAGTCCAGTGAGGTGGTCGGCGAGCTGATAAAAATACTCCTGCATGACTATTCTCCTCCAAAGACTTCCACGTCGGCGAAAAGACACGGGGGAGAGGCATGTCCCACGCGGATCACCTGGTTGGGTTCGCCCTTACCGCAGTAGGGTGAGCCCAGGACCTCGACCGTATCCGGGCCACCGACCATCTTGAGGCTGCGCCAGAAGGTCGCCGACACCCCACGATAGTTGGGATTCTTCACAACCGTGGTGAGCTTGCCATTCTCGATCACCCGCCCCCACTCGCAGCCGAATTGAAACTTATTGCGCGAGTCGTCAATCGACCACGAGCAGTTGGTTTGCATGTACACGCCGTGCTCAATGGCGGCGACCATGTCCGTGAACCGCGAGGTGCCAGGTTCGAGATTGAGATTGGCCATGCGGTCGATGGGCGGGCGGTTCCAGTTGGTGGCGCGGGCGTTGGCGACGCCAGGGAGCTGCGTGCGCGCTTGCGACGTGACCCCACCGAGTCCGCGTTGCAGGGTGCCATGTTCAATCAGATATTCACGCTGGGCGGGTTGCCCTTCATCATCAAAACTATAGCTAGCGAACTCGCCTGGGCGGGTCGGATCAAAGGTGATGTTGAGCAGCTCGGACCCGTAGCGATAGGTGCCAAACATGTCGGGGGTGACAAAACTGGTGCCCGCGTAATTACGCTCGTCGCCGAGAATGCGGTCCAGTTCCAGCGGATGGCCGATGGATTCGTGGATTTGCAAAATCATTTGGTCGGGCGCGAGCAGGACATCCATCTTGCCGGACGGACAATTAGGGGCGAGCAACAACTGGAGCGCCTCGTCGGCGATGCGGGGCGCGGCCTCGTGAAAGCCGCTCTGGTCCAGCACTTCCCACCCACCTTGGCGACAATACCCACGGCCAGCGAAACTCCGACTTTGCGTCTCGGCGGCGGCATTGGCGGTGGCGCTGAGCATGGGGACGATATAGCGAAAGCGTTGTTGGGCTCGGCCACCATCGGCGGTGACATAGAGCGTGTCACTTTCTGTGTACCAAAGAGAGGCGTCCCAATCGACGATGCGGTCGTCGATCTTCAAGCGTTGGCATTCGGCGCGCAACACGTCGATTTTTCCCGCGAGCGGGATCGTGTCCCACGAGGTTTGCACGGGGCTGAGATACTCGCCGGTCGGTTGGGGGAACGGCACGGTGGAGAAGTCCACGACACTACGACCAGCACTGGACCGCGCCCAGGCGTGGGCATGGTCGATAGCGCGTTGCAGGCCGCTGTCGCTCAGGTCACTGGTCGCGGCATAGCCCAAGCCACCA
>JABFSC010000614.1 GCA_013140885.1 Deltaproteobacteria bacterium
CATAGTCGATGTCGGCATCCGCGGTAAACACGGTCTTGAGCGCTTCCTCGTCAAGCCAATCGAGCGCGCGGCAGTAGCGGGTCAGGGTCTCGTGGCACGCCTGCTTATCTAACAGGATTCGTAATTCAGTGGTTTCGTCCAACATGGGGTCTCCTTTGCAAAGGGACAAATCTTCCGCGGTCCGATTTAGATCGTGATTGTCGTCCCGTCAAACCTGGTCAGCGAGAAGCCGGAGAAGTCCTTGCGGTAGGGTGCGCGCAAGTCGGTCAAAATTCTTACAGCAACGGCCTCTCCCAGAGGATTGAGCCCATTGGCTGGGACGATCCGCTCCTCAGCGGATCGTCCCAGTGGATTTTTTAGGAAGGCAACAGCATGGGAAGTCCAGCCAGACTTCAGAGATTTGCTCGTGTTGTTCAACAAGCACGAGGTTGAGTATCCGATTGTTGGGGGCTTCGTGTTAGCCTTTCACGGCCCCCCACGATACACGAGCGACCTTGATATTCTCGTCAAACCAGACTTGGGAAATGCCCGTGGAAGCGCGTGGCGAAGAATCAGAAGAAAGAGGCCATCACGCTATCCGCCCCATAGTCCTTACGGGTTTCCGGCCCCACCCTGCATCATCTTTTTCATCCGTTCAATATCAGGCACGAGAATGTCACCCGGCGTCTGTCCGGGTTTGCACGGGCCAAGCCACATCACATCAATGATCGTGGTCGCCTCCTTCATCCCCATCAGCGGCGGCGCATAGGTCGAGGTACTTTCCACTCGATAGCTGGAATCAAAACTCCCGGTAAACACCGAGCGCGAAGTCGCGGTTGACGACTCGATCTTGCACACCGATTCCGCCACCCAGGTGCTGCCCTCTCGGTGGACAGTCGGTTTCGAGCAGCTCATGGAATTATCCGGGTCGGTGTTTTGCTCCCAGAGGTCGTCAGTGTTCTGATCCACGCAGGTTTGCGCGGTCAACGTGTTGTTGGGGGCATTGGACACAGTGGTTTTGACTTCCCACAACCCCGATTTGCGGCGAGGGGGTGTCTCGGATGCCGCGGCAAGGACGGTCGCCATCAGTAAGAGACCGCAGCCCAATATCCTCCGTGGGTCATTCATACGACCTCCCCCATCCCTATTCTTTGTTCGGTATCAAGCCAGTTGATACCAGCGACTCGGGATTGCGCTGTTCCAAGATGTTTTCCATCCGCATCCGTACCATCGGCAGAAATTCCGGGTGAGAAATAATATAGAACTGTTCATGCTGAATGGCGGTGAACACTTTCTCGGCGATTTCCGTGGGCGGGGTCCCGGAGGCGATCCCGGCGAACATCATCGACGCGAAGGCCATCTCGGTTTCTGAGAACTGTTGCTCTCCGCCCGGTTGAAACTGGGTGGGGCGATTGCGGTCCGAAGTCGCGATGTTGGTATTTACAAACCCAGGGCACAGCACCGACACTTTGACTTTCGCCTGCTGCATCACCAACTCTTGATGCAGCGACTCGGAAATGGTCACTACCGCGAACTTGGTGGCGTCATAAACGGACATGAACGGTGAGGACAGCAACCCGGCCATTGATGCGGTGTTGACGATATGGCCTTCGGCCTCCTGCTTCAACATGATCGGCACGAACGTGCGGATTCCGTGGATCACGCCCCACAGGTTCACCCCAAAACCCCATTCCCAGTTTTGCAGCGGTTGGGTCCAGGACGGACCGAAGCCACCACCGACTCCGGCGTTGTTACAGACAATGTGCACGCCCCCAAAAGCCGCCACGGTTTTCTGGGCCAGGTTTTCCACCGCTTCGGCTTTTGAGACATCGGTGAGCACGCCAAGAACAGCGGCTCCTTGCGCCCGCATCTCCTCTTCGGCTTTGCGCAACGCGCTTTCTTCCACATCGGCAAGCACGACTTTCATGCCAGCGGCGGCGAAACGGTCGGCCATCGCGCGACCAATGCCACTCGCACCGCCGGTGACAACCGCCACGCGGTTCGTGAATTCTTTCATACTCAACGTCCTCCGCTCGCTAATGTAGCGAGCTTCCCACGCTCTGCCTACAGTCCGCTCCCCTTAAGGATCGAGCGACCCAGAGTCGAAACCCCAAGTCCCAAATCCTTTCCGAGTCGGCTGAAAGCTGATAGCTGATCGCTAAAAGTTCTAAACAAAGGAGGAGGTATGCAACGTTGGGGCATCGGAATTCCGCCGTCCTTGTCAATGAATGCGATCGTGGCGTTGGCACGAGAGGCGGAGCACGCAGGGGCTGAGTCGGTGTGGATCGCCGATATAGGCCGGGACATCTTTACCACGCTCACCATGATCGCCCAGGGCACTTCCCGCCTTCGCGTTGGCGCGGCGGTAGCGGTCTGTTTCGCCCGGCCACCCGCGCTGGTGCAGTTGGCCGCGTCGGACATAGACGAGATTTCCAATGGGCGCATGGTGCTTGGCATTGGCACGGCCCCGTCAACCTGGAACGAGAATTGGTACAACGTCCCCAAATACGAAAAGCCGGTCGCGCGTATGCGCGAGTTCGCTGAAGTCTGCCGTCTGATGTGGCGCTCCACTCCACAAAGCCCGGTTGAGTTTACCGGGCGTGCGATGCAGATTCATGGCTACTCCCGGTTCTATCCGCCCTTGCGGGAACGCATTCCGATTTACTTCGGTGGCATGAATCCACGGATTCTCCAAGCAACGGGTGAAGTGGCCGATGGTTGGCTCGGCGGCGGACTCACTTCACCGCGCTTCGTCAACGAGATCATCCGCCCGCATATCCGGACCGGAGCGGCGAAAGCTGGGAGACGGGAGAGTGACATCGAATTCGTCTGCCCAATCTCCTGTGCCATCAGTCCTAATCGTGAACAGGCGCGAGCTTGGGCGCGGTCACATATCGCCTTCTACGCCAACGTCAATTACTACGACATCGTCATGGCGCTGCATGGTTTTCAGCAGGAGACACAGGCCATTCGCGATGCCTTCGCGCGTGGGGACCGCGCGGCGGCGGCACGGGCAGTGAC
>JABFSC010000070.1 GCA_013140885.1 Deltaproteobacteria bacterium
GGGAACAACAACACATCACGAGGTGGGTCGTCGCCGGGCTGATGTTGTGGCTGGGAACGGCATCAACTGCCTTTGGCTATTTCTTCGATGAACGGCGGGAGATGAGTTTATCGGGGTTCGCCTACACGCGGGGAACGCTCGCGTTGTCCGATGACAATATCGGTACTGGAAAAAGCCTTTATGAAAGGGGCAACTTGGTCCAGCACCGGAACTTCGTGACCTTGGAATGGCGACATAACATTAACCGCGCCACGCGCGAAATGCCCACGGTCGGGCCCCTGTTCCAGTTCATGGGTCTCGACGGCTTCGATTATTTCTTGAATCTGCGCGAAGCGTATGACGGGGTCTATAATTATGGCCCGCGCGGCATCAAGAACCAGCTCAAGGGTGGTGGTGGCACCAACTTTTGGGATAAATACTATGGGCGGCAAACAGCGAAATATCCTTCCGAATTCATTCGGGTGAATAACCTCGCCTACGTCACCAACATCAATTTCGCTGAGAAACAGGTGAACCAGATCGCCCTCTTTGAGTGGTATTTTAACATCACCAAGGGGCCGTTGTTCGTCCGCGTTGGACGACAGAACCTGTCATGGGGTGAGACGGATGCGTTTCGGTTGCTGGACCAGATCAACCCGCTGGATAACTTCTTTGGCGGGTTCTTAGTGCCGTTGGATGAGCGGCGGGTACCACTGAGCATGCTGCGAGCCCAGTGGAGTTTTGGCACGGTGGGGCCGATCACTGACTTGACGTTAGAAGGGTTCGTCTCTCCAGATCGACGCACATCGGCCTACTACGGATTGTCACCCAGTTTCTGGACGCCGTATACGGTGACTTCTCCTGTCGCGGTGGGGAGAATGCCTTGTGGTGGTCCGGTGTTTGGGCGTCAGAGTCCAGGACCGCAGCAGGGTGATGGCGACCAAGGGAACGGCGTGCCGTGTAGCGTGCGGGCGCAAGGGCCGAAGAGTAACTTATCGGATAGCCGCGCTGGTGGCCGTCTCGTCGGCACGATTAATGACTTCACCTTCTCGCTGGCGCACTATTACACTTGGCAAGATGGGCCAGTATCGGCGGGAGCAACCGGCTCGCCCACGCCCGCGCACTTAGCGTGGGACTTGGATGCGACGGGGACTTTATTCAATCGGATCACCGGCAAGAACGCGCTGGAGAAAGATTCATCAGGACGGTATGTGAATAACCCCTGGGGAAGCAATGACCCCGTGGTCAGCGCTGCCAATGGCCGCGGAGGACCGGGAGCTGGGACTGGGGTGCCAGCGGTACAGGAACGGAACACCTGGGTGCCGATTCGTGAGAAGCGGATTCAGATTTCAGGGGCGACAATGTCGTTTCCCGTCAATGCGCTCACTGGGATGTTCGTCGGCTCGGATAATCCGCTGTACTACATCTACACGACGTTTCGCAGTGAGTTCGCCTACTCCCGCAATGTGGGGTTCCGCTCTCCTATCCAAGATGGATCGGTGGCCTTTGGGGATCCCAACGGAGTGGGCTCCGCACGGTGGCAGCGGTTCTTGACGTTACCGCTGGAGCAAGCGGCCCTGAAAGCAGAGCGGGAGGGCAATTTGACGGAAGCCTCCGCGATCAGGAAGAATGCCAACTACAATCCCGCATTCCTCAAGGGCGGTACGCATTCGAGCCAAGGCGATTGTACCGATGCTTCGGGTGTGCGTGGTTGCCGGATCGGACGCTTCAAGAATCGGGATACGTGGGCGTTTAGCATCGGGTTGGATCACAACCAGTGGATTCAAGCGCTCAACCCGTCCAACAGTTTCGTGTTCTCGGCGCAATTCTTCATGTCGCATGTCATCGGTAACAAGCGCGAATATGACGAAAATCGCCCTATTAGCCTTGACAATGACCAACTCACCACCGGACTCACTCGCCGCCCAATCGCCACGATTGGACCAGGCCGGACCAGTCCCAAGCTGCTCAACCGGATCGGTGGGCAGGGCGACCGCGCGTTCTCGTGTATCAAAGCCGGACAGACCGGAGCCCCGAACGCACCACAGTTCGCGCCGTGTAAGACGAGTCGGCTTTTCCCGCTGCAAGATTTCAACATGACCAACACGCTGTCGATTTCGACCTCGTATTTGGGTGGGAATCTGCGGCCGGCCCTTGTCTTCTTTTATGACTGGAGTGGGTCGTGGTTAGTCCAGCCGGGCTTTGACTGGAAGTTCTGGGACCCGTTCGCGGTCTCTGTGCGGTACAACTGGATTGATGGGAACTATGGTCCTTCGATTGGCGCGTTCAAGACCAAGGATAGCGTCTGGTTAGAGTTCCAGTATTTGCTGTACTAGAGACTTGAGACTAGAGACTTGAGGCTGGCACAAGGGCGCGGTTGCATACCGCGCCCTTGTTTTTTGTGCTAGAGCCGTAGCAGCGTCGAATTCTTGGAAAAGGAGGACCTGTCTATGGGCGAAGTCAAAGTCGAAGTTGAACTGGAAAATGCTGAAGACCGTGGCGTGTTTCGTCGTGGCTACATTCGAGAAGACGAAATCCGTTCGCTCACAGTGCCGCTTGTGGTCGATACTGGTGCGGTGATGTTGGTGCTCCCACAAGATTTGGTGGAGACGTTAGGGTTGACTAAAGTCGGCACTGTGATTGTCATTTACGCCGACGAACGCAAGGAGGAACGGCCACTCGCTGGTATCGTTACCGTCAAAGTCGGCAAGCGGCTCACCAGTGTGAACTGTGTGGTGGGTCCCCCGAATAGCGAGGCGTTGCTCGGACAGATTGTTCTAGAGGCGATGGATCTGCTGGTTGATTGCGCGCAGCAAAAGCTGGTGCCGCGGCCTGAGTCTCCCTATCTACCACTCCTCAAAATCAAATAATGGCATAATCCTCCAGATGTTTCTTATGATTGGTGTGCGCTCATGATTACCATTGATCCGGCCATCATCGGGCAAGAGATGCCTGTCGGTGACTTTCTGGTCACCGAGGAAAATATCCGCGCCTTCGCCGAGGCAACGGGCGATACCGATC
>JABFSC010000551.1 GCA_013140885.1 Deltaproteobacteria bacterium
CGTGGCGGCGTCACAGTAGAAGTTGCAGCGGATACGGTCGCGTGCCATGGGTCCTCCCAGTCATGAAATATTCAGTAGTCTTCAGTATAGGGAAATAATAAATAATCTATTCAATATATTTATAAAACTTAATAAAGACAGACGAATCATGTATAAGAGATATTCTATTCATTGGTATATATGTCCCAATGTTCGATCTGAAAAATTTCTTTACTCTGTCTACAATAGTTATTATTGCTATATCGGACCCCTCACTCTTGCACAGAACCGAGAGATATGGATAATGCGGACGATGCACGCCCACACCGGATGAGGCCCAAAAATGGAGCGCAAAAAAAAGAAAGCCCTGACTCCCGTCCCCACCGCCCAGCGCTTGCGCCAGGCCCGCCGCGCCCTGCCTCTGGGCCAGATCATCTTTGGCCGCCCGCTGGGCTTGTCGCAAAACAAAATGTCGGCGTTGGAGAAAAGGGATGACATGACCAAGGTCATCGCCCTGGCCATCGAGCATATCTACGGCATTCAGGCGGACTGGTTGCTCACCGGCACAGAGCCGCGGTATACCGCCGAGGGACCACGCATGAGTGGCGGCACGGAGGACGGCGCGTTTGACGAGGCGTTGAGCAAACACCCCGACGTCATGGAGGTATTGCAGGAGCTGCTGGGGCTCACGGTCACCAAGGACCCGCCCAAGACCCGAGGGCGCAAAAGGAAACAGTAACATGCGACTTCGTCCCCCCTCCCTGGAACCGTTAAACGAGCGGATTCGCGAAGTGCGCGAAGAGCAAGGATTTACCCAAGGACAATTCGCCGAGAAGCTCGGACTCACCCAAGGGACGATGACCCGGTATGAGCGCGGCACGGCGGATGTGCCCAAGTATGTGATCGTGGCGATGGAGCATGTCTTTCGCGTCAATGGCCGCTGGCTGCTGTATGGCGAGAGTCCCAAGTATCTGGGCATGCCCAAGCCGATCCAACATCCGGAGTTATTAGCGGCGATCAAGCAAAAGGGGCTCATCTATGCGTTCCTCGAAAAACTGCTCAAAGTGTCCACCAAGGTGCCGGGGTTGAAGCGTGGGTGAGTACGACTGCGGTCAGCGATCAGCGGTCAGCGGTCAGCCAGGCCAAGACGCGGGCTACCTGTCTCCTTTTCTTGCTGAAAGCTGAAAGCTGACCGCTGAAAGCTTCTCTATCCCTCACATCAAGTCTGGCTCCTCCTCCGAAGTATCGGGCAAGAGATCACTGCCCGGGTCGTGTGCTCCCGCTGCTGCATCATTGGGCGCGGGTAACAACAGAATGGGACGTGCTGGCGGCAACGCGGGCAAAGCAAGCCCTGCACTGGATGATCCTGCTGCGGAGGGCGCGGGTGCTGGTGGCGGGCTCCACGGATCAGGCCGCGACGGGAATCGATCCGACGCAGCCGGGGGCAGCACCGTGGCGCGCTGCTGAAACGTGTGGTCCAGGTAATAGCGAATCTTGGTGCCCTGAATCGGGGGCTGGCCCGCGACAAAGACAATCGCCTGTTCTTCGGGCAAGCGCAGCACTTCATCGGGGGTCAGGAGTGGCCGTTGCGACTCCTGCTCACTGGCCATGACGTGCATCAGCACCGGATTGAGGCGATTGCCGGTATAGGTACGGGTCTCCTTACTCACCGTCATCATCCCCAGCATGTCCGACATCATTTTGGCGGTGTCAAAGGTATTGGGCGTATAGGCCACCCGCACATGACAATTGGAAAGAATCGCACTGTCGCGGCCATACGCCTGATGCAGTTGCGCGATGTCTTGCACGATCAGATAGGCTTTGATCCCATAGCCCGCGAGATAGCCCAGCGCCGTCTGGAAGAAGGGCAACCGCCCCAAAGCCGGAAACTCATCGAGCATCAGTAAGAGCCGATGCCGGTACGCCGCCGTCATCGCCCCGTTGGCCACGTCCATCCGTTCCGTCAACCGCGTGCCGATCTGCGTGAGCAGCATACGCAGCAACGGCTTGGTTCGCGCCAGGTCAGACGGCGGCGTGGTGAGATAGAGACTCACGGGCCGCTCCTGGTGCATCAAATCGCGGATCAGGAAATCACACTGACTGGTATTGCGGGCGATGAGCGGGTCCCGGTAGAGGTCCAAGAAACTCACCGCCGAGGAAATCACGCTGCTGCGTTCATTCTCGGATTTATTGAGCACCGCGCGGGCCGCCCCGGCCACCACGGGATGGGTTTTCACCGCCCGCTTCGTCACCGGGTCTTTCAGCTTATGCAACCCGTGCGGATCGTGGACAGCGGTCATCATCGTGGTGAGGGTATTCTCCACCGACGTGAGGGGATTGGTGAGCAGATGGAAACAGCCGGTCAGCGACTTCTCCGTGCCCGCATAGAGTTGATGGAGAATCACGCCGGTAATCAGATCCCGGGCCGTCCGATCCCAATGATCGCGCTGCGCGGTGCCTTCCGGGTCAATGATGATGTCAGCGAGATTCTGGGCGTCGCGCACATCGAACGGATAATCACGAATCTCCCGCAACGGATTGTAGCGCGCGGCGGAGTCATCGGCGCAGGTCGGATCGAACTTCAGACAGACACTGCCCAGCTCCCGCTGTCGCCAGCCCGCCGTCAGCGCCCAGTTCTCGCCTTTGATGTCATGCACCAAGACGCTGTGGGGCCAACTCAAGAGCGTGGGAATCACCAACCCCACGCCTTTACCAGAGCGTGATGGCGCGAAGGCGAGCACGTGTTGTGGGCCATCGTGCCGCAAATAGCGCACCGTCGTGCCATCCTGCCAGCCGCCGACATAGACGCCAGCGTGATTGTTGAGCAAGCCACTCGCGGCCAAGTCTTCCCGTCCCGCCCAATGCGCCGAGCCATGCAAGTCGGACTTGCCACCCAACTGTTTGGCGCGGCGCACGGCGACCACGACGGCGAGAAAGACCGCGCAATGGGACGGAATCGCCAACAACAACTCCGCCGTCCACCACAATGACTCGGTGCGCGGCAACTCGCTGTAGCGC
>JABFSC010000578.1 GCA_013140885.1 Deltaproteobacteria bacterium
AATGACTGACCGCGAAGACGGCGTACAGGGCCCCGAGCGTCGCGGCTACTGGTCGCAAGCTGTTGTAGACGATGGCATCGAGTCCGGCACGAAGTTCGGGATCGGTAATGTACAGGGCGGAGAACCTGGAATGCTCCAGTGGCACGGGATTATCCAAGAAAGATTCTACTATATGGTTGTAACAAAAAGCGTGACGATCACTGTTATCGAAAGCGCTAGCGGGCTACCCTACCGAGATTCTCCCGCCTGTGGTAGGAGGGGCCGCCATGGATTCCCTGGCAACTGTGTTGCGCCGTATTCCGCTCTTCGCGGACCTCCCACCCGGTGGCTTGGCCAAAATTATCGCGGACCTGCGCGAAGAACGTCACCCGCGAGGAACCGCGATATGCTACGAAGGCGACGAGGCGAGCGACTTCTATATTGTTAAATCCGGTGAAGTCGAAGTGCTGGTGAATCGCGCGGGCAACCAACGGGAAGTCGTCGCGATCAATGGTCCGTCCGAATGGTTTGGGGAGCGTGCGCTCTTCTCCGCCAGTTCGCGCTCGGCCACGGTGATCGCCCGCACCGATGTCGAACTCTGGCGACTCACCAAGGAAAAGTTCGATGGCTTGATCGAGGAGAACCCGTGGCTGATCCTGCATTTCACCCAGGTGCTCAGCGACCGGTTGTATAGTCGCAATCAGGACCTGTCGAAAATCCAGTCCGCATTCACCTTTCAGACCGAGTTTCTTTTCCAGGCGCAACCGCCCGACAGGCAACACCTCTTGTTGCACACCGCGATTCTCTCCGCGCTTGACCCCGCGATCGTGCAGGTCCTGACTGGACACCCAGAGGTGGAGGTCGTCTTTCGTACCCTCGTTGCCGAAAGCGCCCTCGTGGCTCGGCATGATGGTGTATTCGTATATCCCGAAGCTGTGCGCGATTTCTTGCTGACGCGCCTCGCCGCGAGTGTGGGGCCAGAGGGCATCCGTACTTTGCACCAACGCGCGGCGGTCTGCTACGAGCAAGTCGGTCAGTGGGACGACGCCCTTGACCATGCGCTGGCGGCGGATGAGTTTTCCGTAGCCGCCCGTTTGCTCACGACTCATGTCGATGAATGCTTTCAGCACGATCAGCTCGATATTCTCCACAAATGGCTGGCGCGGTTTCCTCTCGAATGGCGGACGGGAGCACTCGCCTCGCTTGGGACGCGACTCGAACAGGCGTTGCGGCCAGCGACCACGGGGCAGTCCGCGCCGCCACGTGTCCTGGTGTCGTCACGCACGCAATGGTGGCTGGGTGCCATCCTTGGCCTCGTGGCTGGTCTCGGCATCGCGTTGGCTCCACCATTCCCAGGACTCGACACCACGAGCATGCATATGCTCGGCCTACTGATGTGGGCGGTGATTTTCTGGGTTTTTGATCTCTTTCCCGATTACGTGGTGGGCATCGGCCTGATGATCGGTTGGATCTTGTTCGATATGGTGCCCCCGGAAGTGGCGGTCTCTGGATTCACCACCAGCCCTTTTTTCCTCATCATCGGCGTGCTGGGCATGACGGCGGCCTTGCAAAGCTCTGGGCTGTTGTTTCGCTTGGCGCTCTATATTCTACGCAGTTTCCCGCTGACCTATCGTGGACAAGCGATGGGCCTGGCGCTGAGCGGCACGGGCATCACCACCAGTATTCCTGACACCACGTCGGGCACGGCGATCGCTGGCCCGATCATCTTGGCGTTATCTGATTCGCTGGGGTACACGCGGCGGAGCAACGGCTCGGCGGGCTTGGCGATGTCGGCCTTGCTCGGCTTTGGACAGATGAGCCCATTTTTTCTCACGGGCGCCGCCGAGAATCTCTTGGCGTGGGGACTACTCACCGAAAGTGCGCGGCTGGAGATCACCTGGGGTGGCTGGTTTCTCGCGGCGTTGCCGTTGGCGGTGGTGACCTTTGTGCTCGCGTTCGTGACCACCATGTTGTTGTTCCCGCCAGAATTTCAGCCGACGATTTCTCGTGGGCTGATCCATACGCAGATTGAAGCGCTGGGTCCCATGTCGCGCGCGGAGGTCATCAACGCTGGTGTGGTGGTCGGGGCGATGGTGGGCTGGATTAGCGCGCCCTATCACGGCGTGGACGTGGCCTGGGTGGCGATGAGCGGGTTGGCCTTGTTGCTGGCGACCAATCTGCTGGACCGCGCGACGTTTCGCTCCGGCATCAACTGGGATTTTTTATTCTATCTCGGTGCGGTGCTGAGCCTGACCAGTGTAGTACGCAAGCTGGGGATTGATGCGTGGATCATTCACCAACTCACGCCGATTTTAGAACCCCTTACAGCGACGCCCACCAAATTTCTCATGGGAATGACCCTGGCCATCTTCGCCGCGCGATTCATCCTGCCAAGTTTTCCGCTGGTGTCGCTGCTGACGGTGACGATTGTTCCGATCGCCGCCAACGCGGGGATTCAGCCGCAGGCGTTGCTCCTGGTGATTTGCACGAGCGTGGCGATTTGGTTTCTGCCGTACCAGAGCACCTGCTACCTGGCGCTCTATTTCGGCACGAAGGAAAAGGCGTTCTCACATGGCCAAGTGCGATTGTTGGCGTGGAGCTATGGGGTGATCTATCTGCTGGCCGTGCTCGCGGCGATTCCGTATTGGCGGTGGTTAGAGTTGATTCCGTGAAGGAGGGGTGGTCATTGCCCAGCGCGACACCACCCTCTGATTCGGAAGCGTAGGCGTCAACCGAACTCAGGGGCTTTTCTTGGTGTCTCTACCCTCGCATGCCAGACCGGTCGGGGCACACCGGAAAAATGTCAGTGGAGAGTTACTGGCCAGTGACTGCCGCCTGACACGACCCATTGGTGAATGGTTGTGAACAGAGTGTGACCAGAATGTTGTTTGGTGAAGTCTTTGCCGTCACTCGACAATAGCCAATTGTGTTCTTGGTTTTGCTACTATCCGAGGTTGTTTCTCCCGGTTGAAGCAGCACGGATTTTTGTGTTTCTAACGGAACGCCTTTGCTACTGAGCACGACAATGTCGATAGCGTTTGGCAATTTCCCAGTGTTCACGGCACGGCAGGTGAATACTTCAGTATCCGCTTTCTGCAATGTCGGCGTGAAAATTTCCCGGCCAGGCGCAGGATTTCCTCCTCCAGCGCCGTGTGCCGCACTACTGAGCCCGACCAAGAAAGCAGTAGCGACGAACAATTTTTTGTAAGGGATCACCATAAAAACTCCTCAACATGAAATTCCGGCACTAGGGGCTCACGCTTCTTTTTCTATCAGGTGCATGCCTGATGGAAAACTCTCGATTCCCTTCAGCTATAATCCCGGTTATTTGAGGTATCGTCCGGAGGCATGTGAATCTTTAATCAGGGGAACACCGTGAGCGAAAATGGCTAAACCGTGACCAGGGTCCTCAGCATGGGGAGCAATTACAGCATGGGGAAAAATGGCGTGGGCCGGACGGACAACCGGTCACAGCGCGGCTACTGCTTCTCGCGTCGCTTCCCAGGTGCGATAGGGTCCCAATCGCGTCATCAGACTAGCGGCGACGACCGAAGCCACCACGAATATCCCCAGCCCGATCGTGTATGAGCCGGTGCTGTCAAACGCTTTTCCCATCAACAGTGGCCCGACCACACCCCCCAGCGTAAACGCGCCAAACGCGTAGCCGTAAATCTCGCTGAACGACCGCAAGCCAAAATACCGCCCAATGAGATAGGCGATGATGTCGCCTTCGGCCCCCATGCCTAGCCCCACGCAGAAGGCCGCGAAAAATGCCGTGGCTCCCGATGCGCCGCTCCAGAGCAGGACGAGGCCGAGTGTGGCCCCACAAAAGAAGGTAACCGCCACGGTGGATGCGAAAAAGCGGTCCAACAGATACCCAGCTCCCACTCGTCCGATCAGCAATGCCCCGCCGAACAGTGACGTGGCCATCGCCGCGAGTTGCGGCGACACCCCGCGATCCGTGAGTAATGGGACTAAGTGAATGAGACAGCCATGCACGCTGGCGGACATCAGAAAGAAGGCACTTACGAGCACCCAGAAGGTGCGTGTTTGACGCGCCTCGTGAGCACTCAGTCCTGAGAGCGGCTGCCCCTTTGGTAAGAGCGGAGCAAGGGATTGTTCGCCGTCGGGGGACAACCCGCGCATTTGCGGAGTTTCAATCAGGAACAACGCGACGACGGGAATCGCCACCACCATCACCATCACGCCGACAATGACGTAGGACTGCCGCCAGCCGAACTCCGTCAAAAGCATTTGCGCCAACGACGGCATGATGAATGTGCCTAGCCCCAATCCCACCATCGCCAGGCCAAGAGCCAGTCCGCGTTTCTTGTCAAACCAATGAGAGATGACATTTGAGTAGGGGACTGGGGCCGTCCCACCACCAACGAGACCCAACACGATATAGACCGTGTACAGGTGCCAGAGGTTGGCTGAGAGCAAAGAAAGTGACATCAACGCCAAGCCGAAAAAGACGACCGAGGGAACGATCACTCTCCGTGCGCCGTAACGGTCAACCAGACGACCAACGAAGGGAAAGGCGAAGCTCATCACGAGTAACGAGAGCGAGAACGCCAACGAGACTTGACCCCGGCTCCAGCCAAACTCGGTGATGAGGGGCTTGAGGAAGACGCCAAAAGTGAAACTGACGATCGGCCCGAACCCCATGAACAAGCCGATGGCGGCCACAATGAGAATCCACCAGCCGTGAAAAAGTTTCTTCTCTGGTTGGGGTGCGGGCATTGTCAGCTCCACGGTCCCGCGGCTTACAGCGCGAACGACACTTTGACCACGCCGGAGGTCTTCTTGCTGGCAGCCTCGAGCAGCGCGGTCTCGTATTGTTCGAGCGGATATTTGCGGGGACGAATCACCGAAAGATCGGCGCGGCGGCGTGTCAGTAAATCAATCGCCCGCGCGAAGGTGTCGGCCCGTTTGCCGCGGAACACTTCCGCTCCGTAGGTCAAGCTGCCAATCACCTTGACCTCCTTGAGCCAAATCGGGGTCCAGTCCACTCCTTCAGGAAGCGCGGCGAGTCCGAGGATCACCACCACGCCTTGGCCTCGCGTCATCCGTAACGATTGGTTGATCGTCGTGCCGCTGGTCACCGTGTCATAGACGAGACGCACACCACCCGCGAGCAACGCCCCACCATCGGACAATTTACGCACCTTCGTGTCCGCGAGTTCTCCGACCCGCTCCATCACATCCTCTTTTTGTGAGTCGATGATGTAATCCGCTCCCAGTTTTTGCGCCAGCTTCGCCTGAAAGGGGTACTTGGCCACGCAGGCGACGCGACAACTGGGCTCCACGGCTTTGAGGGCGGCGACGTTCATCAAGCCAATGGTGCCCGCGCCGATGACGACCACGAGTTCCTTGCGTTGTGGAAGATTGTTCAGCACCGCGCGTAAACAGACGGAGAAAGGCTCCAGCAGTGAGGCTTCATCATCATCAATCGTATCTGGGAGTGGAAAGAGTCGATGGCGCGCGGCCACGAAGTATTCGCCCCAGCCGCCGCCGGTATCGCCACAGATGCCAATCAAGATGCCGGGCCGGAGACAGCCTTCGGCGAGGTGTTCGCAAATGCCAGGATTGCCCTGGTGGCATTGTGGACACAGGGTCTTGAACCCGCGCTCCTTGCAACCCAAGGTCGGATCAATCGACACCCGCTGGCCGACATGGAGCCCGCGTGCCTTCTTGCCGAGCGCGGCGACCTCGCCAAACAACTCGTGCCCAGGAATGACCGGCAATTGAAAATAAGGTGCCGCCGCGGGCATGGGTTTCTCTTGCAGGAAGCCGAGATCACTGCCACAAATCCCGGCGATTTTGCTTTTGATGACCACCCAGTTTTCCGCTGGCAGATCTGGAGTGGGGACATCGGTGAGACGGAGGTGGGCCAGGCCAGGCAACAGGTCTGGGGCGGTGTAGCCCGGTTGTCGCTCGGTGGAGAAAAGAATGGCTTTCATAGTGTGGCTCTATATTGGAGGTGAGAGTGAAATCGGCGTCATGGCGCGTTGGTGTTGTTATGACAGAAGTCGGAGTACGTCGTCCGTGGTGCGCACGCGGCCAAACGCGAGACTGAACGCTTGCAGCGCCGACTGGTGGAGCGTGTCGCTAAAAGCGGTGCAGGCGTCTTCGACAATAATGACCTGAAAGCCACGATCGGCGGCATCGCGGGCCGTGGTTTCCACACAGACATCGGTGGTGACGCCACCGATAATCAGCGACTGAATGCCCATGTTGCGCAGCGTTTGGTCGAGCATGGTGGAGTTGAAGGTGCCACTGGAGGTTTTATTCACCACTAGTTCGCCGGGATGGGGAGCAATGCGCTCGTCGATATGCCAGCTCGGCTCCCCCACGGCGGGAAACATTCGTTTGCCAATGGTGTGGACACTGAGCTGATCGAGGTCTTTCCACATTTGGTTGAGATCACGGCCGTCGGTCGTGCAGGTGCCGATGGCGGTGTAGATGATGGGCAATGCTTGCGCCCGGAAACACCTCTGCAGCCGCGAGATATTCGGTACCACCCGACTATTGACGCGCGCGCAATACTCCGTCGTGACGCCGGGGACCAGGGTCTCGAACGTTTGCATGAGGGGATCGTGCGGGCTGACGAAGTACCGCTGCACGTCAACAATCAGTAACGCGGTCGTGTGAAGATCGAGGGCAATGGGAATGAGATCCTTCTGACGAATGATTTCAAGAATCTTCTCGTGATCGGTCATGTTGGCCCTCCGCTTTCGTCAGCAGCATCACCGGCGACTTTCGCTGCTCGTCTCTTAGATGAATGTCTCATGCGGTGCAAGCAAGGACGACATGTGGAGGAGACGCGGGCCGCACTGGTCTTTTTCATTATCAGATGCTCTCATAGTACAGTGGTGGAGTAAGAAGGAGCATTGAAGGCATGGCACAACTCACAACGCAAGAATTTGAAAACATGATCGCCACGGTAGTGGAACGGGTCGGGTTCAATCGGTTTTACGAAAGTCTGATCAAGGCCAACGCGCTCGTTTCACGCAAACGCCCCGCGAATGCGAAAATCCTGGCCACGCAACTCTATCAATTGAGCGCGGGACTACGCCGCGAACATCCCGCGCGCTATGCCGTGGAAGTGGTGTGGCAAGACATGTTGTCCAAAAGCGTGGATGAAGAGCAGACCAAAACTATCGAACAGTTGATTGAACAGGTGAACGCGTGTCTAGGAGAGAAGTTCGAAGTCTTGCCGGAAAAAACATCGGACCTGGTGACGGCCCTTGGTGCGTATCATCGGGGCCTGGCGACACTGACGACGGACGAGATCGCCTACACGGAAATGCTGTTGCGCGCGACAACCGATGTCGCGCGATTTCTGCGTGAACGAAAAGCGGACGTGCTGGCCGCGGGGGTGGCGGCAGCGAGCGAACCACAGCCCCCAGCACCGGAGCCCACACCATCCGAAAGCGACGCGACGCAATAATGAATTGCTAAATTTGAGCGTGGAGGATTCTCTTTGGACTGCGGCGGCTGTGACGCCGCTTTGGCTGTGCGTGGGGTGCGGCGCAAGCCCGAGGATTGACCGCAGCCAGCCGTAGCGCCGCTGTTGGCGGCGCACTCCATAGGGGACAGTTCCCTCACCGGTTTCCCACAATGAACCTACGAGACGCGGTGGCCGTTCACTCAAACCGCTTTTCCCCAGTCGCGAACAAATCAAAAATCACTGCCCCGACCAACATCACCCCAATGGCCACGTAGAACACCATGTTCCAATCACCCGTGTATTGCACGATGAACCCAGTGATGACCGGCGCGAGGATGCCGGGAATGGTGGCGGCGGTGTTGGTCATGCCGACCAGCGCGCCCGCGTACTTCGGTCCGATGTCAAGATGGTTAATGCCCATGCCGGGGGAGAAACAGGCCAAGAAGCCCAACCCCAAGGTGATGTGCATCACCGCCAGTGCTGGCGAGGCGGTGAGACTCAAGAGGTACAAGAAGAGCGCGGCCCCACCAAACGCCATCGTCTGCCAGAATTTCCGCACGAAGGTGGTACTCGTGCCCCGTTGGATCATGCCGTCGGCGATCCACGCCGAACCGTTGCCAAACACCAGCATGGCGAGGTAGGGGAACATCGCGTAGATGCCCATCTCTTGCAGCGAGAAGCCGCGCGCTTGCACGAGATAGACCGGCAGCCAGGTGAGAAAGGTGTACCAGGTCCAGTTGGTGCAGAAATGGGCGCTCAGTAACGCCCAGAAGGCCGGCTCGTGCAGAATACGACTCCATGGAATGGCTTGCGCCTGTGGGGTCGCCTTTTGCCCTTGCAGAATGTAGGACAGCTCCTCGGACGAGATGCGCGGGTGATCTTCTGGATTATTGGTCATCAACACGTACCACGCGACACTCCAGACCAAGCCCAGCGCGCCAAAAATGTAAAAGACCCACGGCCAACTAAAACTCGTCATAATCCACACGGCGGTGGGAAAGGCGATCGCCAAGCCGATATACATACCGCTGGCGAGCACGGCGCCAACGCGCGAGCGCTCACTCGCGGGCACCCAGCGTGCCATCGTCGTGTACAAGCATGGTGGACTCATGCCTTCGCCTAGACCTAAGGCGATCCGCACGGCGAGCATTGTTGAAGTGATGGTGGCGAAGGGCGTCAGCATGGTGACGATGGACCACCAGGTGACCGCGCCACCGAGAATGCCTTTGGTGCCCCAGCGATCCGAGAGCCAGCCGCCAGGGATTTGGGTGAGGAAATAACCGACGAAGAATGCGGAGAGCACGGTGCCCATCAGCGCCGGGTCCCAGCCCAGCTCCTTCATCAGCACGGGCGCGACGACCGAGATATTGACCCGGTCCATGTAGAGGATCACGACGCTCAGGCACAGGAGCGTCACGACCGTGAGCCGTTGGGGCCAGCGTTGCACGCGAATTGCCATTACCGCCTCGGATTGCACAGCCATCGGGAGCCTCCTTTTTCAAGTGGTGTAGTCCTTCTCGGCTTCCGCTGTCAAGTGAAATTTCACGGGTCCAGGGGGAGGCTGAGAGGTGGCAAAAATTCGTTGACATCAATAACCCAACTGACGTACTGTGCGCCGTATCCGGTTCCGGTTACTCCGATTTCCCCGACCCCACCTTTCACAAAGGAGGCGACAAGATGAGTATTCCCACTCTGCCAAAGGGCAAGACGGCAATTCTGGTTATGGATTGCCAAAACGATATCGTGCATCAAGACGGCAAGTTTGGCGGTGCCCTCACCGGCGGTGCGATGCCCCGCGCGATCAAGGAAAAGAATGTCTTCGGTCATATCAACAAGCTGATGGATGCTGGGCGAACCGTGCAGGTCCCGGTCATTCACGTGCGACACGTGTATCGTCCGGATTATGCGGACCTGCCAGGTAACATCCGGGTGCTGCAAGCCATCAAGCAAGCGCAGGCGTTGCAGGAAGGCACCTGGGGCGCGGAAATCCATGCCGACCTCACGCCAAAGCCATCGGACTGGGTCATCACCAAAACGCGAGTCAGCTCGTTTTAC
>JABFSC010000083.1 GCA_013140885.1 Deltaproteobacteria bacterium
CGTCAGGCTCATTCAAGGATCGTCGCGCGTCACTGTCAGTGCATGAAGCCAAGCGGCGCGGCTACCAGGGGGTCGTGGCCGCTACCAGCGGCAATTACGGAGCCGCCGTGGCTTCGCAAGCCGCGAAGGCCGGCCTGCGGTGCATCGTCGTGCAAGAAGCATTCGATAGTCGTGGGCGCGCGCAACCAGAGATCGCCGAGAAGACCCGCGCCTGTGAAGCCTACGGCGCCGAGGTGTTGCGTCTCTCCGTTGGTCCGGAGCTGTTCTCCGTTTTCCTGGGCGTCCTCGAGGAAACCGGCTACTTCAACGCTTCGCTCTACACACCGTATTCGATCATCGGCATCGAGACGTTAGGATACGAATTGGCGCGGCAGACGTGGGAATGCACCGGTCGCTTTCCTGATGTCGTTATCGCCACGCACGCGGGTGGGGGAAACGTGACCGGGACCGCGCGCGGGCTCCAGAAAGCCGGAGCCACCGCCACCACGATAATCGCGGCCAGTGTTGATCTCTCCGGGTTACGCATGGCGTCGGATGGCGATTTCAATCGCAAGTCCTTCACCACCGGACATACCGGTTTCTCCATACCGTTCACCACGTGGCCGGATCGCGCCGACGTTCCCCGCAGTGCCGCGCGTCCGTTGCGGTATCTGGATCGCTTCGTCACCGTCACGCAAGGTGAGGTCTTTTATATCACGCAGGTCCTCGCGGAACTGGAGGGCTTGGAGCGCGGGCCCGCCGGGAACACCTCGCTGGCGGCGGCCTTTGCTATTGCCCAAAAACTTGAGGACCAGGACATCGTTGTCGTGCAAGAGACCGAGTACACGGGCGCGGGGAAACATCCCCTTGCCCAGTTGAACTTCGCGAAGCGGATGGGCATCGAGATCAAGCGCGGCGATCCGCGCCTGAACCTGCCAGGCAAACGGATCGTCATTCCGGAACACCCCGCGCGGATGAATATCGTCGAGGTGGACCTGAACCATATCCGTCGCTCCTATCTACGAAACGCTCTCGCCACGGTGCCCGCGAACGCCAGTCTCACGCCCACCGATATTGAATTTCTCGCGACCGAAACTCGTACAACAACATCCTATGTAGAGGAGGTGCTCCATGCGTTGCGTGGAACGAGCGGATAATTTTGCTCACCGTCGAGCACACCTGGCCGCGTTGTCGGACGAAGAACTGCATGCCTACTTCTGGAGCCTCGCCGAGCAGCTCGTGGCGCCATTGCTGGCCGAGGCGCGCACGCACACCACGCCATCCATTGAACGCTCGGTGCTGCTGCGCATGGGATTCTCCAGTATAGAAGCCAAGACCCTCGTCGAGCAGTTAGGAAAACGACAGCTTCTCGGCCACGGTGCCGGGCGACTTATCCTTGAGCTGGCGCGGCGCAAAGACCTCTCTGTCCGTGAGACGGGCACGGCGTTGCTCAACGGGAAGTACTGGGAGGAGGTACACTCATGAAACTTGCTCCCGACCAGAAGCTGGATGTGCGCGAGGTGCTGACGGACCTCCAACACTACCGCCCCAAACGCAAAGGGTGGACCTGGCGTCACGCGCTCACGGACCATCGCCTGGGGCCGTTTGTGTACAAGAATGCCGCTGCTGATCTCCCGCGTTCCGTCCCGCTTCCCGCTGCTCAGGCGTTTGGCGATATCGATCCGCAGTGCGACTGTGTCATCACCACGGAAATCGCGTCGGGTCGCTTCGAGGACGACCTGCGGCGTATGCGCATGGCCGCCTGGCATGGAGCGGATCACATCATGGTAATCCGCACGACCGGCCAGTCACACATCGACGGACTCATCGAGGGCACCCCGGAGGGGATCGGGGGCATTCCGATCTCGCGAAAGCAGATTCGCGCCACCCGCAAGGCACTGGATGCGATTGAAGAAGAGGTGGGCCGGCCCATCAACTTCCACTCCTATGTCAGCGGGCTCGCGGGTCCGGAGATGGCCGTGCTCTTCGCCGAGGAAGGCGTTAATGGCACCCATCAGGACCCGCAATACAACGTGCTCTATCGTGACATCAACATGCACCGATCCTTTGTCGATGCCGCCGAAGCGAAGAAGGTTCTCGCCGATGCTGGTATTTTACAGCTTGATGGTGCTCACAATGCCAACGCCACCGCCAAGGAAGCCTGGAAGGTCACACCGGAACTGTTCGTTCAACATGCGATGAACACCGCCTATTCACGCGCGGTCGGCATGGTCCCACGACTGATTGCCCTCTCCACGGTACCGCCAACCGCGCCACCGGCTCCGAAGCTGCGGCTCGATTTGCCCTACGCGGTCGCGCTGCGCGAGGTATTTCGCGGCTACACCTTTCGCGCGCAACAGAACACCCGCTACATCGAAGCGGATACTAGGGAAGCGACCGTCACCCATGTGCTCGATACGCTGATTTCGCGCCTCACTTCCGCCGACATCCAAAGCACGATTACCCCGGACGAGGGTCGTAACATTCCGTGGCATTACAACAATGTGGCCGGCGTCAATACGGCCCGGCAGACCCTCATGGGGTTGGACGGACTCCGAGAGATGGTGGAACTGAAGAAAGAGGGCGTGTTACGAGAGCAGGCCCGCGCGCTCAAGGAACGGGCGGTGCTCTTCTTGGAAGAGATCCTGGAACTCGGAGGGTACTATGCCGCCGTCGCGGCGGGCCACTTTGTCGACTCCGGCTATTATCCCGAACGCAACGGTGACGGGATCGTCCGCGCACCGGACGGTGGAGACGGCGCGGGAACGGTGATTCCGCGCGAAGTCGATTATGGCGCGCCGGTGTGTAGTCACTTTGGCGACAACCTCTATGCGCAACGCGCGGGAAAGCCGTGCGCGGACTACGGTGGCTGCACGTTATGCGATCCGGACAAGATTCAATACCTTGACGAGTTGGACCCTGAAGACAACGTGGACAAGCGTCTGGAAAACCCGCTGCGCGAACGTGCGGCGGGAGTGCTGCGCCCGGAAGTCGAAAAGCATGGTGATGGCATCGTGTGTGTGACGCTGTTCGTGCCCGCGAGCCCAGAGGTCGCCGAGCGCGCGGCGCTGGAGATGGTGACTCGCATGGGCCTCAAGAACCCGGAGGTCATCAGTCGTCGCCTGATGCACCCGGCGGAAGGGAGCATGTTCGAGGTCAAAGGCACCTTCGACGTGGCCATCGCGACCGACGCACTGCCCATCACGACACGGCCGGCCTTGCTCACCGAAGCGGAGATCGAGGCCTGGATTCGTCCGCGCGACATTCATGTCGTCGCCGCCACGGTTGGGGAAGATGAACACTCGGTCGGAATCCGCGAAATTCTCGACATCAAGCATGGCGGGATCGAGAAATACGGCTTCCATTGCCACTTTCTTGGCACCTCGGTACCGCTGGAGCGTTTGCTTGATGTCGCCGCGCAAACCGGCGCGCGTGCCATCCTGATTTCCACGATCGTGACGCATGGCGATGTGCATACACAGCACATGCGTCGGCTGCGCGAGCTGGTGCAACAACGCGGGCTCGGCACCCGCCTGGTCCTGCTCGCCGGGGGGACGCAGATCACGGATGCAATGGCTCGCGCGTGCGGGATGGACGCGGGTTTTGGCCGCGGGACCACGGGGCGCGAAGTCGCGAGTTTTCTCGTCGGGCATCTGCGCGCCCGAGAAGTCGGATAAGGCGATGTCTCATCCGTACGTCACCATTGACCTCGACACAATCGAGCACAACGCGCGGGCCGTGGTCGAGCTGTGCCGCGCGCACGGCATGGCGGTGACCGGAGTGACCAAAGGCACGGCGGGGCACCCAGAAGTCGCACGGGCCATGATACGCGGTGGCGTGACCTCGATTGGCGAGTCCCAACTGGAAAACGTGCGGCGACTCACACAAGCCGGGGTGGGCGTGCCGTGCCTCTTACTCCGCCTGCCGTCCCTGTCCGAAGTTGACGACGTGGTCCGCACGGTCGAGGTGAGTCTCAATTCGGAATTACCGGTCCTTGAGCGGCTGTCGCGCGCGGCTCGGCGACAACACCGCGTGCATGACGTGCTGGTCATGGTCGATCTCGGCGACTTACGTGAAGGGTTATGGTCGCACGAGGTGGTCCCGTTTATCAGCAAAGCCCTGTCCTTGCCGGGTATTCGTATCGTTGGCCTGGGAACGAACCTGGCGTGCTTTGGCGGCGTAGTGCCGAGTGTGGAGAACATGACCCGCCTCGTTGAAATCGCGACGGCCGTAGAACGGTCGTGTGACCTCAAGCTGGAGTGGATTTCTGGCGTCAATTCGAGTGGACTCAATCTGCTTGCGGCTGGGTCGATGCCCACGCGGATCAATCACGCGCGCATCGGCGAGGCGATCCTCCTTGGGCGTGAAACCACACACCGGCAGCCGTGGCCTGGCACCGCCCTGGACGCATTTGTTCTGCACGCGGACATCCTCGAACTCAAACAGAAACCGTCCGTTCCAGTTGGCACGCGGAGTGAGGACGCCTTCGGACATCTCACCCCCTTCGCGAATCACGGCCTGATGACGCGGGCGTTGGTCAATATCGGACGCGAAGAGGTGAGCGTGGAAGGCCTCACCCCGCGTGACTCGCGTCTCAAAATCCTGGGCGCATCGAGTAGCTATCTGGTCGTCGATATGACCGCCGCGGCGGAGTGCTATCACGTCGGTGACGAGCTGACCTTCACGCTGAACTATGCCGCGCTACTCAGCGCGATGACTTCGGAGTATGTGCGGAAGCGCCCACTCCGTAACGCTCCTCCGCTCATTGCGACAACTACCGAGACCTGACGTATGTCAATCACACAGCCACGCGCCCACCACCTCACCAAGGCATTCATCCGTTTGGACCATCTGACCCACAACCTGCGACTGCTGCAAGCGCGGGTTGGCGAGGTGCCGCTCTGGCCCGTGCTCAAGGCGAACGCTTACGGTCACGGCGCGGAACTGATTGCGGCTCACTTGGTGCGGCTCGGTTATACCACCGTCTGCGTGGCCGATGTCGATGAAGCGATCGCGTTGGCGGAGGCGGGCATTCACGTGACCTGTATCGTCTTGTCGGCCTCGTTACCGCAACAGAGCGAGGCCCTGGTTGCCTACCGGTGCGAGCCCGTGGTGTGCACCCTGGAGATGGTGGAAGCCTTGGCCCGTGCCGCCGACATCGCCGGGCACGGGGTGGCCGTGCATGTGAACGTAGATACCGGCATGGGGCGGATCGGCATTCAGCCCCAGGAAGTTCAGAGCTTTCTTGATCGCTGTCTCGACTTCCCGGCGCTCTGGGTGCGGGGGCTCATGAGCCACTTTCCGAGAGCGGATGAGGAGGACAAGAGTTATTCCCTAGCGCAATTGGCACGGTTTCGCGCGGTCGCGACCACAACGCACCCCTATGGCATCGCCGTGCGTCATATCGCCAACAGCGCGGCGATCCTTGATCTGCCGGGCTCCGCCTTCGACGCGGTCCGACCTGGGATTGCCATCTACGGGTTGCCACCCTCCTCTCACATCGCCAATCCACGAGTCCACGATCTCAAGCCCGTGCTTGAATGGAAGACCCGGATCACGTTTCTCAAGGAGGTCCCGCCGGGCACGGGACTGAGCTACGGGCATGCCTTCCACACCACGCACCCTTCCCTCATCGCGACCATTCCCATCGGGTACGGTGACGGGCTGCACCGCCAACTCTCGAATCAGCTTGACGTCTTGGTCCAGGGCGTGCGTTGTCCACAAGTGGGACGGATTACGATGGACATGAGTATGGTGGATGTCACCGCGGTGCGTGGCAAAGTCGCACTGGGTGACGAGGTGGTGATCATCGGCGAACAAGGCACGGAGGAGGTGACGGCGGACGAGCTGGCGGGGAAGCTTGGCACCATCAACTACGAAGTGGTGACGGGGATATCACATCGAGTGCCTCGGGTGATCACTGATGCCGACAGCAACGAGTCACGACGCGAACGTCACCGCTCAGGATGAAAGGGTTGCAGTCCCGCCTCCCCCAAGGCGCTATTGGCTACTGTGAAAGGATAACGTTCAGCGTTGCGCATGGCCCTCAGTCTCAGATGTCTTCAGCAGCTTGAGCATTGCCTCCGCGGCTTCATGGGCATCATAGGGGGACCAGACCGTATAGGTCATATCCGGTCTCAGTAGGTAGGTCTCTTCTTGGGCAAGTTCCGACACTAACACCTGCAAAATATGGAGCTTCTCTGCCCGGTCAAGGGTACGCAGAGTATTGAGTAATTCTGTAGATACCATCATGAGTTCCTTTGCCCCCTATCGTAAGGAGATCTGGCGGCTAGACAAGAAGTTGTCGTCGAGTGGCTAACGCTCGCGGTCACTGGCCCCGGCTAGAACGCGGCCTTTCGGGTTCTCCGGAACCACCACAGGGCCGGGGTCCAGTGCAGCGCGTTTGTGAGCCCGCAGCTCCCTCACGCGGCGATCTTCTTCAGAAGGGTTGGGTGCAACTCGGCTACCTTAAGCAACGTCTTCGCCGCTGCGTTCGGCTCCCGACGCCCTTGCTCCCAATCCTGGACGGTGCGAACGGACACCCCAAGCAACTCGGCAAATTTGGCTTGGGACAAGCCCGACTTTTCGCGGGCTCGGACGATCGGGTAGGTCGCCACCGTAAAGCGCCGACCGATGCGGCCAGTCTTGAGGTCCTGAATGCCTTGCAGAATTTCCTGGCCAAGGTCGCGGGTCTTTTCCCATTTGGCTCGTTGACCTTCAGTCATCTTCTTCATTTTCAATCGCCTTTCTCATCGCACGGAGAGTAGGTGCCGGAATGTTCTCCGTGACGTTTTTGCCGTAGAGAGTGAGCATCCAAATGTGGCCGCGAGCAAGACGCACGAAATAGATGATGCGCAAACCGCCACGCTTGCCTCGACCTTCCGCGGCCCATCGTAGTTTGCGTACCCCGCCTGACCCCGGAACGACGACGCCAGCTTGAGGGTTTTTGTTGAGGTGGGCTTGAAGTTCCGCGTACTCGTCGTCATCAAGATAGCGCTCCACCGCTTTAGCGAAGAAAGGCGTCTCGATAAATTCGAACATAATCGCACTCTACGGCAACGCCGTATTACCGTCCAGCTCCTGCTCAGGGGGTATTGCTGAGGACTGCTCTGAAATAGCGCGCTAAGTCCCTGCCGTGGGTCGCTTGGGCCTCCCTTCCTTAGACCTCGGGCTTCGCTTGGCGCGAGGCGCGGACAGTTAGTCGGGTCAACCTTCCGCTTTTGCCTTGTTCCCTCTTGTTGACGGCGCTCTCTCAAGCAGCCGATTGTAAACTCACAATCAGGCGGTGCCCTATCGCTGCTAACGCAGCCTCAAGACGTGGTAATTTCGAGGGATGCCGAGGATCCAGTAATCGTCTCACTTCTTTTTCATCACACCGCAACCGCTTCGCGAGTTCCGCCTTCGTAATCCGTGCTTCTTGTAGCGCGATATACAACGCGGCTTTTGCTGCCGTCTGCGCCGCGACCGGCACCGCATACTGCCCGCGCTTCATGCGAGAAGGCGGCGGAATAGGTAACCCGGTGACAATCCGGTTCGCCATCGCCTCTTCAAGACAATCGGCGGCTTCTTGCAACGTCTCCGCTATTGTTTCTCCCTGGGTAATTGCTTCGGGAAGATCAACGAACGTGACCACGAAGCCACCCTCTCGTACGTCTGGAGTAAAACGCGCGGGGTACACAAATTGGTCCATAGTATCTCCTATAGTTCCTCGCTCTTCAGTCCGAGTTGCGTGAGCATCACGTGCAAAGTGCCGGTCTTGAGTTCATCTTTGGGGTTTCGGACGATCGTAAACCGCGTCCCATAGAATAGGGTGCCGTGGCTCCCTTTACCGCGCCGTGCCACAAATTGGACCGCCACGCCTCTGTCTTTCCCTAACCTCTTCACTTTGCGGATGAACTCATTGCCGGTCATAACCCACCATAACGGACATTTTTGTCCTCGTGTCAAGACCGGAGTGTGACGGCTAACGCCGCACCTGCATGCGGTTGTTAGGTCTTCCCAGCCTTTCGTACTGCCCAATCTGAAGGCGTATATGTATGCAGGCACGGAGGCTATGCAGGGATTGCCTCGACGATGCTTAAGGTGCTCGGCGTCATCGTAATATTGGTCAGTTGCAGACCCGCCTTTCCGAAGAGTTCCCTGAACTCCTTCTCCGTTCGTTCGCGGCCTTCGGCGAAGACCATCATGAGGATGTCCATCACCTTGCCAGGATGCGGAGCGTTGCCCGCAGGAACGACCGTGTCGACGACCAGGAGCCGGGCGCGGTCGCCCATCGCCGCGCGGCAGCAACGCAGGATGCGCACGCATTGCTCGTCACTCCAATCGTGTAGGATGCGTTTCAACACATAGGCATCACCGCCCGTCGGCGCCGACTGGAAGAAATCGCCGCCGACCGTCGTCCAGCGCTCAGCGAACGCCTCCTTGCTGAGGTAGACGGGGTTGCGGACGACCTCCGGCAGGTCGAACAGAGTGCCCCGGACGTTTGGATGGCGCGTGAGGATTTCCGCCAGCAAGCCGCCTTGGCCGCCCCCAACATCAACGATAAGGCCGAAACGGGCGTAGTCGTAGGCCCCAGCAATCGCCGGATTCTCGGCTGTGGCGAAGTTCGCCATCCCGCGATCGAACCACTGGCCGCACTCAGGGTGCTCCCGGAGATAGTCGAAGAACCCCATCCTCCGCTGGCGATGGAACGCCGGCTCGCCCGTCATAATGCTGTGCCGCAAGGCACCCACGGCATCCCACCAGGAGCCGTCGCCAGTCACCTCGCCGCACAGCAGCACCCCATCGCGCATCACACCCTGCTGGAGCAGCACCGCTGCTGGCGTGCTCACAAAACGTCCGTGCTCGTCTTCGGCGAAGACGCCCTGCGCAGCCAGCGTGCGCAGCAACCGATACAGGGATTCCCGATGCGCTCCCGTGCTGGAGGCAAGCTCCTCGACAGTCTTCGGACCGTCCCTGAGAAGATCGGCAATCCCCAGCTCAGTGGCCACATGCAAGCTCCGGGAGACGAGATAGCCCAGCGCCATGCTCATAACTACATCAACCGGAGAGGGGCCCACAGGAGTATCAGCCAGATTCGATGCCGTCATAGTTGTCTCCTTTCTATAGTTTTCCTAAATGAAATGTGGAAAGTGAGCGACGTTCATGTTTCGACAAGCTCAGCACGAACGGAAAATTTCCAACGATTTCAACACGAAACCCGTTCGCTCTGAGCCTGTCGAAGGACGGGAGGCATTTTTTCTCCACAAATCAAAAAGGAAACCTATATGCGGGTCAGTAGAGTCACAAAGCGTATACGCGGCCTGCAGTGAATTGGACTGTGCCGCCACGAGAGCCCGTCGCGGTAGGGACGCCGGTTACTCGACGCCCCCCGCACAGATCCCGGCATGCGGTTTTCCCGCACCGGGCTCCTCAGTGAGACTCGCTTCCGCATGCCAGGGTGCCCCGGCACTTGCTATTCCCTTCAGAGAGGTGGGCTTGTGTCCTCCGGCCCTTCATGTCC
>JABFSC010000116.1 GCA_013140885.1 Deltaproteobacteria bacterium
CGATCAAGCGCTGCGAGTCCCTCCAACGCCAAGCCGTACCCGAGCCCGTCAAGCATCAAGCGTTTGAGCTGCTGGGTCAACGAGACGCGCGTATAGCGCAGCGTGAGTGGGGGCTGTTTAGCCAACTGGGCCGCCAACTCCCAGGCGCGTGCTGAGAGCTGGGCCTGCGGCATCACTTCGCTGACTACCCCAAGACTCAGTGCTTCTTGGGCGGAGAGCGTCTGGCCCGTGAGCAGGAAATACCGGCCACGATTGGCGCCGAGCAGGAGCGGCCAGACCAAGTGGACCCCATCGCCAGGGACCGTTCCATTCGGGAAATGGGGCGCGTCTTGGAAGGAGGCCGTCTCCGCCGCGAGCACAATGTCACAGAGGACGGCCACCTCGGCATGCACATGGGCCGGCCCATTGACGGCGGCAATCATCGGCACCTCGATGTCGAGCAGGGTCATGAGCAAGCGTTTCCCTTCCCAGTAAATCTTGTCCCATCCGCGCGGCGTGCCCATCCCGCTGCCAAAGCTGGCAAAATCCACTGTGGCGCAGAACACGTCCCCGGTGCCCGTCAGAATCACCACCTTGTTGTCCGGATCCGCGCTAATATCCGTACAGGCGTAGGGCAGTTCCCGGTGGACACTCTCACTCCACAGCAAGGGGCCGCCGTTACTGTGCAGCGTGACCTCCAAAATGCCGTCGCGGCGCTGCATCTTGATGGTCTGGTATTTGGTCGCATACTCCTCAAATCGCGTCATACTCCTTCTCCTTGTGTGAGTCTTGCGGTCTTCCCCGTGTCTCCTGACATCCCGTGAGACGCGAGGCGGACCTGGAGGCCAAGAACTTACGTCAGTTTGTAGAACTGCATCGCGCTGTCCGCCAACACGCGCCGGCGGAGGTGTTCCGGCAGTTGCGCGGCAATCATGGCGGGAGCACCGGGGAAGAATCCATCGGGATGTGGATAGTCAGTGGCCCAGAGGATTTTATCGGGGCCCACATACTCAGCGAGATACGCGAGGCTGCCCTCGACGGGCTCGAAAGAGATCCAGCACTGTCGGCGGAAATAGTCACTCGGTTTCATCCGCAGCCCCGAGTCGTCGAACACATCCCCGTCGTGGAAGTGCCGATCCATACGGTCGAGCCAGCCCGCGATCCAGCCGCCTCCTGATTCCAGAAAGGCAATGCGGACTTTCGGGAACCGCTCACAGACCCCACCCCAGATGACGCTCAAGCAGCCGATCATCATCTCCATGGTGTGGGACACGATATGTTTGGCCCCATGACTTTTCACGCGGTCGACGCCCATCGCTGGTGTTGCGCCAGGCCCTTCGTGGACCCCCGTGCCTTCGTGCAGACCAATGGCAAAGTCGAGGTCCTGGGCCTCGGCCCAAAACGGTTCGTAGTCCACATGATCCAGCGAACGATTGAGATAGGGATCGGGACGGACAAACCCGCTCCGCATGCCAAGTTCCTTGCGGGCATAACGCATCTCGATGATGGCGAGTTCCACCGATTGCAGCGGTAACATCGCCGCGCCAAAGAGCCGATCGGGATACGGCTTGCAGTAGTCCGCGAGCCAGCGATTGTAGGCGCGACACAGCGCGGCGGCGAACGGCGGGTCACTGGCCGCGCCACAGAACAGCCCCAGGGTGGGATAGAGCACCACCGCATCAATGTTATCCACATCCATGTCCGGGATGCGCGCGTGGGGATCGAAACCGCCTCTTCTGCCCTCACTGTACCGGATGTTGGTCGGGGCGGCTCCCTGTCGCGCCCCGATCGCCCCGGCAAAGCCCAGTCCTTTTGGACCGCCCAGCACTTTGCCTTCGATCCGTAAGCGCTCTTGTCCATCCGTATCGACGAAGAGCTGGGGCGCGCGTGCGCGGTAGGCGGGGTCCAGATAGTCGTGCCAAAAGTCGGGCGGCTCGAGGACGTGTCCGTCGGCGTCAATGATATTGTAGGGGCGACTCATGCTGGCTCTCCTTTTTTGGGGTACATGCGCCATCCCCGCGCTCCGGGTGGGAGCAGGAACGCTGTCGCAAGGGTGATGGGAACACGCTGGTATCCACAATGCGTGGTATTTTTCCCGCTCGAACGTTTCACTATATGGGAGAGCTCGCAAACTTTGCGACAACGCCCTTTGGTGAATCGTGCTATGCGGGGCACTCCTTATTGCTGCCACCGTATTACCCTCCCTGACCGTCCTTTGACAAGTTCCTCCCGCGTATGCTGTGATGCCGGGCTCATCGGTGGAAGCCGTGTGATGGACAGAGAAGGAGCAGACATTATGGCTGCCGTTGCCTTACCAAGACCAGAGGCCAATCGCCTCTTTCAACACGCCATTGCCACCGCCATTCGCGAACACGGCGAGGTCGGCCTGCAAGTCGCGGTCACTTATGAGAACGACCTTGTCGTCGATGCTTGGGGGGGAATCGCGGATGAAACCACCGGACGCACAGTCGATGGCGAGACGCTTTTCCCGGTCTTTTCCGTCGTCAAGGCGGTCACTGCCCTGGCGTTGCACATCCAAGCCGAGCGCGGCTTGATCGCGTATGACCAGCCCATCGCCCGCTACTGGCCCGAGTTTGCCGCGCAGGGAAAAGCGCACGCCACGATCCGTGATGCCCTGAGCCATCGGCTCGGCATTCCCCAAATGCCCGCAGGGGTCACGCCAGCACTCATGTGTGACTACGACTGGATGGTGGATCAGTTAGCGCGAATGACGCCGCGGTTCACGCCAGGGACCGACAATGGGTACATGTGTTACACGTTTGGCTGGGTGATCGCCGAATGTGTGCGTCGCACGGATCCCCAGCATCGCCCGTTTGGCACCTTCGTTCAGGAAGAAATCTGTGCCCCGCTTGGCATCACTGATCTGTGGGTGGGCATCCCGGACCGCGTCGCGTCCCGCGTGGCGCGGATTAAGAACTCAGTCCCGCGCCCATTGCCACCCGACTTACCGATTTTCGCCGCGATACCGCCACAGGTCGCCACGGTGGAAGA
>JABFSC010000778.1 GCA_013140885.1 Deltaproteobacteria bacterium
TCCACGGACAACCCTGAGTTATCAACATGTCACGGAACGCGAGGCCATGTACGGTGCGAGTCAGGAAGTGCCATTCCCAGGGAAACTGCGGCTGCGCGGCGCGGTGGCGACCCGCGACGCCGAGCGCCTCGAACAAGAATATCTCGCGGCACGGCTGCGCATCATCGCGCGTCTGAAGGAAGCCTACTATGACCTCCATTTTGTTCATCACTCAATGGCGGTGGTGGACAAGAACAAACGTATTCTTACGGACTTCGCGCATGCGGCTCAGGCCCGCTACGCGGTCGGGCGTGCCGTGCAGCCGGATGTCTTTCGAGCGCAAACCGAATTATCACGGGCGCTCGCGCGCTTGGCGACGTTAGAACAGCGGCGGGATTCCCTGCGGGCGGAGGTCAATCGCCTCGTGAACCGCCCGCCAGTGGACCCGCTGGGAACACCGCCGGAGATCACCCTGACTGGGCTCCAACATAGTCTGGCCGATCTTCAGACTATGATCGAACAGGCCGCACCGATGCTGCGCGCACAACGCAAAGGGGTCGAACGCGGAGACCAGGCGATCGCCTTGGCACGGCGGGAATATTTCCCGGATTTTGACATCGGGGTGTTCGGCTTTCGCAACGAGACGATGCGACAGAATGGGTATCAATTCATGATCGGTATCACGGTGCCCTTGTACTACGTGACGAAACAGCAACAGGGAGTACAGGAGGCGCTCGCGACACGTGAGAGCGCCGCGCAGGACCTCCAGGCCGTGCGGCAAGACCTGCTGTTCCGCCTCAAGGATAACTTCGCCCAAGTGCAGCGCGCGGAACGGCTCATCTCGATCCTACGGGACGCTATCATTCCGCAGGCCACGTTCACACTTGAGTCGGCCCAGGCCGGATATGCGGTTGGCACGGTTGATTTCTTGACCTTGTTAAACAGCCTACTCACGCTGCAAGAGAATCAACTCGAACTGCACGGCGAGATAGTCGAACACGAAAAGGCCATCGCTCGGCTTGAAGAAACCGTGGGGACCGCGCCATGAGATTTTCCTTGGGATCGTTGCTGATCGGTATCACGATAGGTGGTGGTGTCGCGGTCGCGGTCTTCTGGGCTGCGCCGTTTACAACCGTCCGGGTAGCCCAGAACTCACACACCGGAGCGGCGTCGCCCTCATCCGCTCCGGTCACACTCGCTCACGCCAGTCATACCGCCTCGCCTTCGGCGCCGATGGGAGGGGACGACCCAGCGAAAATCCAGGCGACGCTGTCCGAGAATCAGATGGTGGTGAGTCCCGAACGTCTGCAATCCATCGGCGTGAAATTCGCCTCTGCCGAACGCCGTCTTCTCGAACGGACCATCCGGACGGTGGGGAGAGTCGAGATCGACGAGCGCCAGCTTGCGCGGGTGAATATCAAGATCGAGGGCTGGATCGACCAATTACACGTGAACTACACCGGCGAGCGGGTGAAGAAGGACCAACTGCTCTTTACCGTCTATAGTCCAGATCTGGTGGCCACCCAACAGGAGTATCTCCTGGCCTTAAAGAGCGGACGGCAGCTCGGCGGCAGCGAATTCCCCGAGGTCGCGGAAGGAGCGAAGTCGTTACTTGAAGTGAGCCGACAGCGGCTCCAACTCTGGGATGTTCCTGAGCACCAAATCCAGGATCTGGAACGGACCGGCACGGTGCTCAAAGCGCTGCATATCCACTCCCCGATTACTGGCACGGTCATCAACAAAGTGGCGATTGCCGGTTTGCACGTGAATCCGGGCGACGAGTTGTACACCATCGCGGACCTCTCGCGGATCTGGATTCTCGCCGACCTCTACGAGTACGAACTGCCACTGATCAAGATGGGACAGCAAGCGACGGTCACCCTCTCCTACGATCCGGGAACCGTCCTCACCGGGCGCGTTGGGTTCGTCTACCCCACGATTGATCCCCAAACCCGTACGGGAAAGGTCCGCTTCGAGGTCGAGAATCGCGGCGAACAGTTGAAGCCTGGGATGTATGCCAACGTTGCACTTCAAGTCTCGTTCGGGACCCGGTTGGTCGTTCCGCGAGAAGCGATCCTGGAATCAGGGGAGCGCCAAGTCCTCTTCATCCACCACGGCGGCGGGATGCTCGCATGGCGGACGGCACGGCTCGGCCTCCAAGCTGGAGACTGGGTAGAGGTAGTCGAGGGAGTGAAAGAAGGCGAACACGTGGTCACGTCAGCCAACTTTTTGATCGACTCGGAAAGCCGCTTGAAGGCTGCGATCAGCGGTATGCGCGGCATGCAACATTAGGAGGGGCTATGGTTGAACGCATCATCGACTTTAGTGCCCGCAACCGCTTCATTGTGCTGCTCCTCGTCTTCGGTTCCGCCGCCGCCGGTCTGTGGGCGTTGAAGAACACGCCGATGGACGCCATTCCTGACCTCTCGGATACCCAAGTCATCATCTATACCACGTGGATGGGACGTTCACCGGATCTCGTGGAAGATCAAGTGACCTATCCCATTGTGACCACCCTCCTGTCCGCCCCAAAAGTCACGGCCGTGCGCGGGTTCTCGGACTTCGGTTTCTCCTACGTCTATGTGTTGTTTGAGGACGGCACGGACCTCTATTGGGCACGATCCCGCGTGCTGGAGTACATGAACCAGCTCCTGGGCCGTCTGCCAGAAGGAGTCACCCCTCAGCTCGGCCCAGATGCCACGGCTGTTGGCTGGGTCTTTCAATACGCGCTTGTCGATGAAAGCGGGCAGCAAGACCTGGCGTCCCTGCGGTCCTTCCAAGACTGGTACTTGCGCTACTGGCTGCGGAGTGTCGATGGCGTCGCCGAAGTGGCCAGCGTCGGTGGCTTCGTGCGCCAGTATCAGGTGAATTTGGATCCCACCAAGGTCCTCGCCTATAAACTGTCAATCTCAGAGATTATTGAAAAAATACGGATGAACAATAACGACGTGGGGGGCCGTGTCGTGGAGTTCTCCGGCATCGAATACATGATTCGCGGGCGCGGCTATATCAAATCGACCACGGATATCGAGCGGATCGCCTTGAGTGTGAACCAGAACGGCACGCCGATTCTGCTGCGCGATGTCGCCACGGTGCGCTTAGGGCCGGATATGCGCCGCGGTGTGGTCGAACTCAACGGCCAGGGAGAAGTCGTTGGCGGCATTGTGGTCATGCGCTTCGGCGAAGATGTCCCCAAGGTGATTGCACGCGTGAAGGCCAAGCTGACCGCGCTCGCACCGTCGCTGCCACCAGGGGTTAAAGTGGTGAGCATGTATGATCGTAGCGACCTCATTCATGAATCCATCGCGACCGCGAATGAGAATCTGCTCGAGGAACTCCTCGTCGTGAGTGTCTTGGTCGTGGGGTTTCTCTTGCACCTCCGGTCGGCGCTGATCCCGATCATCATGCTGCCGTTGGCGATCCTGATTTCTTTCATCCCCGCGTACTTCCTAGGGGTTGGGCTCAACATCATGTCCATTGGCGGCATTATTGTCGCTATTGGCGATATGGTCGATGCCGCGATTATCATCGTGGACAACGCGCATAAGCGGCTAGAAGAGTGGGAACAAGGAGGTCGAGTCGGCGACCGTGCCCAGATTCTCATTGACGCGGCCAAAGAAGTCGGCCCAGCGATTTTCACCTCCGTATTAGTCATTGCCATTTCGTTTACCCCGGTCTTCGCTTTGGAGGCGCAAGAAGGTCGCTTGTTCAAACCGTTGGCGTTTACCAACAACCTGGCGATTGCCATGAGTGCCGTGCTGGCGATTACCTTGATCCCCGCGTTACTGGTGCCTCTCATGCGCGGGCGCATCATCCCGGAACACCGTCATCCGGTGAACCGGTTCTTACAGCAGCTCTATGCGCCGGTCCTCCGGCTCGCGCTGCGCCATCGTGGGGTCGTCGTCCTGCTTGCCGTTGGGCTGACCATCAGCATCGTTCCCATCTACCAACGGATGGGCTCCGAGTTCATGCCCCCCCTGTATGAGGGGACCATCTTGTACATGCCGACGACGTTGCCAGGGATTTCCGTGACCGAGGCGGGCATGCTGCTCCAGCAAATGGATCGGAAGCTGAAAGCCTTCCCAGAGGTTGCCCACGTCTTCGGGAAAGCGGGCCGCGCCGAAACGTCCACGGACTCCGCGCCCTTCAGTATGATGGAGGTCGTCGTTGGCCTCAAATCGAAAGACCAGTGGCGTCCGGGCATGACGTACGAAGCGCTCGTTGATGACATGGACAAGACGCTTCAATTTCCGGGTGTGACGAACGCCTGGACGATGCCGATCAAGGCGCGGACCGACATGCTCACCACGGGAGTACGAACACCCGTGGGCATCAAGATTTTTGGCCCTGATCTCAAGCAGATTGAAGAGATTGGTCAGCATATAGAAATGACGGTACGAAATGTCACCGGCACACGCAGCGTCTACGCGGAACGTGTATCGGGAGGATATTTCCTCGACTTCACCATCAACCGCGAGGAAATTGCCCGGTACGGGTTGGCGGTGATGGACGTCGGTCAGATCATCGAATCCGCCATTGGAGGAGAAAACATTGCCACGACCATTGAAGGCCGCGAGCGCTATCCCATCAACGTGCGCTATTTGCGGGAACTGCGGGATGATCCAGAAAAACTCAACCGGGTCCTGGTCCCGACACCCACGGGCGCGCAGGTGCCATTAGCGCAGTTAACGACGCTGCGATTCGTGTCGGGCCCACCGATGATTCGTGACGAGGATGGCATGCTCTCCGGCTATGTGTACGTCGATATGACGGGGCGCGATGTCGGTGGCTATGTCGAGGACCTCAAACGCGCCGTACAGGACAAGGTCACGTTACCGCCCGGCTACACCATCACGTGGTCAGGACAGTATGAGTTCATGCAACGGGTGCAGGCCCGTTTATTGATTGTCGTTCCACTGACCATCGCCATTATTTTTGTGCTTTTCTATCTTGAGTTTCGCTCCATCTCCGAGACCCTCATGGTGATGCTCGGTCTGCCCCTCTGCCTGGTCGGCGCGATCTGGTACCTCGCTCTCTTGGAGTACAACATGAGCATTGCCGTGTGGGTGGGCATCCTGGCATTGGCCGGGACAGCCGCGGAGACGAGCGCGGCCATGCTGGTGTATTTGGACAGCGCCTGCGCACGCAGGAAAGGCGTAGGTCAGTTGCGGTCACTTCAGGATTTGCTGGAGACCGTACACGCTGGAGCGGTCGAACGCATTCGTCCCATGGTGATGGTGAGTGTGGTCGATATTTTGGGACTCGTACCGACGATGTGGGCGACGGGGACGGGAGCGGACGTGATGAAACGCCTCGCGGCGCCAACGGTTGGTGGTGTGATGTCTGGGCTTGTCCTTACCCTATTCGTCATTCCGGCTTTGTACGCGATGTGGAAATGGCGCTGGGAAATACAGCCCGCACTGGTACGGGCAAACGAAGGAATCCAAGCATAAAGGAGAATGCCCGGTGGAGACATGAGCAGTGTAGGTACAAACTTGTTGTGAAATACCCCGATTTTTCTCGGAAAGGAGCAGTTATGAAAAGAACCTCTCTTCTCTCTCTCGTCATTCTTGCGACACCCGTGTTGGTGGCGGTGCTGTCCATCGAAGGCCGATTCGCGCACGCCCAGAGCGGCCACACTCAGGACGCAAGCAAGGATGAACGTGACCAGATGCTGGCCGCGCGGATTCAAGAACTCCCGGTCAAGGTCGTTAGACTCAAGGCGGCTCTGGCTGAAAACCAGTGGGGGCCCGCGACCGGTGTGGCTGGCGTCACCACGATAGGGATGCCGATGGGGGCGGGCGGCCAGCCGTCTGGCATGGGGATGATGGAAGGTGGTCACATGGGGATGGGGATGCAAGGTCAGGGAGGTGGCATGTCCTCAATGACAGCCGGCAGCGGCGCCTCATCTGGTTCCGGGGTAATGGGCGGTATGGACATGATGGGAAAGGTCAGCGGCTCAGGGAGGATGCCCATGTCGTCAGCGCTACCCGGCTTTCCTGGGGCCTCGCATCTGTATCATGTTGGCGCCACCGGTTTCTTCCTCGATCACCCTGAGCACATCACGCTCACGATGGAGCAGCAAACAGCGCTGAGTCGTATCAAGGAAAAGGCGCTCTTGGAGCAGGCAACGACGCAGCGAAAGATCGAGGGGACAGAACAGGAGTTATGGACGTTGACCGGCGCGGAGCAGCCACTTGTCGACAAAGTTGATGCGAAAGTGAGGGAAATCGAAAAGCTCCGCGCCGATCAGCGGCTCGCATTCATCCGTGCGGTTGGGGAGGCCGCCCAGGCGCTGACGGATGAGCAACGCAAGGCACTCTTAGGGCAAATCCCCCCCGCGACTCCCAGTACGCCGCAGGCTGCGACTCCCGGCATGCCGTCAGGGGCACCCAACGCCGGTACTGGGATGAGTGATATGTGAGAAGTACGGGAGATATGCGCATGCGTAACAGGTATCATCGCCGTAGCGTGTTCTCACGCCTTCGCGTGGCCGTCGTGTGCCTGGGATTAGCGGTTGCGACCCCGGGCTATAGCCAAGTGTCGCCCAGTGAGCACGAAGCGCATCATCCCGGTCAAGGACAGACCGCGCCAGTTGCCTCACCGCCCGCGAGTCCGGGAGCGGCGGGCAATATGGGACAAGGGATGGGGGAGATGATGAAGGGGATGGGTGAGATGATGAAAGGGATGGGGATGTCCCCGCGCAAAGAGCTCTATCCCTCACTGATGGAGTTACCGGAGCTGCCGCCAGAACGGCGTGTCGAGATGGAGACGTTGGCCCATGAGCGCATGCTGACAGGGACCGCACTGCTCTCTTCGGGCCTCGACCAACTCGCGCAGGCGACGGCGCAAAAGGACTATTCGGCCATGCAGAAAGCAACCGCGCAGGTGCGGTTCGGTCTCGCTCAGTTCGAGAGTGGATTGGCGGCTCACCGCGCGTTGGCCGACGGCAAGGGGGCCCGCGACGTGGCCCTCCAATGGTTCCAACGTACGATGAGCCTCGCGCCGGCGGCCGACGATGAGTCTCCGCGTGAGATCTTTGGCTTATCTTGGTTTCACTACATGACGATGGTTCTCCTCACGGCATTCGCGATCACGATGATTTGGATGTACTTCCACAAGATGCGGCGAGCCACGCAGCTCCTTCAAAGCTTGACGGGGGGCATCCCACTCGCGCCGACAACCGCGACTGTTGCCGCCGCGCTGGGACAAACCTCTCCGCCCGTCAGTGGGCTCGCTTCTCCCCTCGTTCCCGTGGCCGATGGGGCGTTCGTCCCTGCGCAGCCGGGTAAATGGTTAGGCAAACTGCGTGTGGGCCGGATCTTCCAGGAGACGCCAGACGTGAAGACGTTTCGGCTCATGAACCCCCTTGGCGGCGTGCTGCCGTTCGCATACCTCCCTGGGCAGTTTCTTACCGTGACCGTGACCCCGGACGGCAAGCTGGTGAAGCGCGGCTACACCATCGCCTCCTCGCCGACGCAGCATGACTACGTGGAGATTACCGTCAAGCACGAAGAGGGGGGAGTGGTGTCGGGCTTCCTCCACGCCCGTGTTCAGGAAGGGGATCTGTTGGAGTTTTCCGGTCCCTCAGGCTCCTTCATTTTCACCGGGCGGGAGTGTCGGTGTATCCTGCTCATCGGCGGCGGCGTGGGCATCACGCCGCTGATGAGCGTCCTTCGCTACCTGACCGACCGCGCCTGGCCGGGGGACATCTTCCTCATGTACGGTTGTAAGAGCCCCCGCGACATCATCTTCCGCGAAGAACTGGATTACCTCCAGCGGCGCCATCCGAACCTGCGCGTGGTGATCGTCGTGTCGCATGCCGAAGGGACGGATTGGAAGGGGCCGACAGGCTTCATTACCAAGGAACTGATCAGCCAGTCCGTGCCGGATATCGCGTCGCGCTATGTGCACATCTGTGGTCCCGTGCCCATGATGGAAGCGGCGAAGAAGATCCTGGCCGAACTCGGCGTACCAAAGGAGCGCGTCAAGACTGAGGCGTTCGGTTTGGCTATGGGGAAGCCGGAGCCGACGATGCCGCTCGCCGAACTTCCGCTTGGGAAGGAAGAGAAGGCCGCCCAGATAGCCCTCCCCGTAGTTACGTTCTCTCTGTCGAATAAGTCGGCCCCGTTTGCGCCTGACAAGGTCATCCTCGATGTGGCGGACGAGATCGGCGTCGAGATCGACAACTCCTGTCGCGTGGGTACCTGCGGGACTTGCCGGGTGAAGCTGCTGGCCGGCCAGGTGACCATGGCCGTCGAGAATGGCCTGGAGCCCGGCGACAAGGAGCAGGGCATCATCCTAGCCTGCCAGGCCAAGTCTACGGGCAACGTGACGGTGGAGGCGTGAGATGAAAGAGCACGAGCCTATGGTCGTCGGAGGGTTGGTGGCCCTGCTGGTGGTACTGTGGCTAGGCTTCCGGTTCCACGTCTCCCCCAGCTTTGCTGGCAGTTTCTGGGGTGGCGTGTTCGGGGTATCGGGCGCGCTGCTCATGCTCTTGTCCGCGGTGTACCTGGTGGTCAAGCGAGTTCCGCCCCTTAAATTATGGGTCACCGGCCGAGTCTCTATGCAGACCCTGCTGACCTGGCACATGTATACCGGCATCGTGGGCGCCCTCCTGGGCTTGCTGCACACGGGTCATAAGTTCAACAGCCCCCTCGGAATCGCCCTGACGGCGGTGTCGCTCCTCGTCGTCCTGAGCGGGTTCGTCGGGCGCCATTTGATGAAGCAGATTTCCTTGGAGATCCGCGAAAAGAAGGAAATGCTGACCAGTTTAGAGTTGGCCTACCGACAGACGGTGGGCGAGGTGGCCGCGCATCCCGATCTGACCACCATCCTGTGGCCCCTGGCGGGATTCTGGTCACGCCTGGTGGTGGGGCTCCTCGTGACGACTCCGACGGAATCGGGCTCGCTGCCCGCCCCCGTTCGTGCGCTCCGGCTGGCTGATGCCATCGCTGACCTGGAGTACGCCATTAGGACTCACGAGACCTTCAAACGATGGTTCGCCGCTTGGCTCAAGGTTCACATCCTCACCGGCTTCGTTCTGTATAGCTTGCTGGGCCTGCACATCTGGGCGGGCATTTACTTTGGGCTGAGGTGGTTCGCATGAAACTATGGCCATTCGTAATCGCGGCGGTGGCTCTCGTCGTGGCGTTGTTTGGTGGGTTTTATTTCCTGCGAGTCCACCCTGGAGGCCTGCGTTCGGGGGTATTGGACAAGACGGCCTGGCAACGCATGGCCGTTCCCGGCGCGTTGTCCAACGCACACGCATTTTTGGAACACAACTGCGCCGCCTGTCATACTCCGGTGACGGGTGCCGACGACATCAAGTGCATCGGCTGCCACGCGAATGACGAAGCTCTGCTTCAGCGTCAGCCCACCGTGTTTCACGCGACGATCGGATCCTGTGCCTCCTGCCACGGCGAACACCAGGGCGTCGATACACATGTGGGGGAGATGGATCACGCAAAGTTAGCGAAAATCGCCCTTACTTCATTGACAACCACTAGCCCCCAGAGTGAGCAAAAGCGAGGGAGCACGGACCTTGTGACATGGCTCCGTCCGCACCAAGACATGGTAGCGGCCACGAGCCACCCACAGCTGACTCCGCTGGAGGCGACGTTGGACTGCCGAACTTGTCACGGTACTAAGGACCGTCACGTCGGACTTTTCGGGGGAGACTGTGCCGCGTGTCATGGGACCGCGGCGTGGACGATCGCTGCATTCCGCCACCCCTCGCCGCGCTCACTTGACTGCGCCCAGTGTCATCAGGCTCCGCCCAGCCATTACATGGAGCACTTCAACATGGTTTCGAAAAGAGTCGCTGGGCAAGACAACGATGCGAGTAGTCAGTGTTGCGGCCCAGTGCAAGTCAACCAGTGCTACCGCTGTCATCAGACGACGTCGTGGAACGACATCAAGGGGGTCGGATGGTACAAGCACCACTGACAAGGAGAAGGAAGGAACGAACGGCGGCAAGGCTTTCTCAGGACGGTGTTGGCCAGGCACGATCGCCAGCGCGGCGCCGCGCTCTACCGCCGGACCATGGCAACCCGAGCGACGAGGTCGATCCTACGTCCCTCCGAGGCGGGCCGCGCCCGCCTCGCTGCTCCAGTTCCCACGTTGTTCGGGATAATGCATTCGCATTACCCGTAGATAGAGAATGGAGGAGAACGCCATGATGAAATACAGAATCGTTACACTCGCAATTGTTGCGCTCTTGTCCGTGTCTTTCCCTGCCTCATCCGTTCTGGCCGCCGAGATGGTTGGTGTCATGATGAAGGATGGCAAGATGATGATGATGGACGGCAAGGCGACGGGACCGATGGACCACGAGATGACGATGCCCGACGGCCACAAGATCATGCCTGACGGCACGATGAAAATGAACGACGGCAAAGAGATGCGCATGCAGGAAGGCCAGATGATGACGATGGACGGGAAGATGCTGGAGGGTGGCAAGGACATGAAAATGGAAGGGATGGACAAGTAGCTTCTCAGAGTCGTCGGATGTTGTGATGACGCCCGGCGTCTTGGCGGCTAGCGGAGCTTGGTAAGGCTTCGCTCCGCCAGTTCGCTGGGCACCCTTGGCGGCTCTTTTGGGGGATAGCACCCGTCAACCCAATCAAACCAGCCGACGCAAAGAAGGAGAAGAGCAATGAAACGTTACTTAGTGTTGTCAATCGTCGCCCTATTCGCGGCATCTCTCAATGGCGTCACATGGGCCGATATGGATGAAATGGGCGCCATGCAAAGCAGCGGCGGCGCCATGCCCGCCGGAGCACCGGCAGCGGGAATGAGCGGGGGTGGTAGCATGGGCATGGACAAGATGGAAATGGTCGGGATGATGGGCATGGGCGCGATGAGCAGGGGCGCGATGAGCAGCGGCGCAGCGGGCACTATACCGCAGTCCGCACTGCCCGGCTTCCCCGGCGCGTCGCACCTTTACCACATTGGCAGTACGGGCTTCTTCCTCGATCACCCGCAGCACATCGGGCTCACGATCGAGCAGCAGGTGGCGCTCAACAAAGCCAAAAAACAAGCGTTACTCGCGAAGAGCAGGGCCGACCGCGCGATCGGGCAAGCCGAGCAGGAGCTGTGGATACTGACCGCCGCCGATCAGCCGGACGCCGCGAAAATCCAGGACAAGATTGGCGAAATCGGAAAGCTGAAGAGCGATCAACGGATCGCGTTCATCCGCGCCGTAGGCGACGCGAGCAACCTCCTCACCGACGACCAGCGCAAAAGCCTCACTGGTTTCGCGCCACCAGCGTCCGCGAATTCCATGGTAGCTCCCGATGCCGCGATGCCCGCTGGCGGCATGAAAGACATGTGAGCGGACAACACACCCGGAGGCGAAACATGGACAAGGCCAATTCGAAACCAGTCGCATTCTCCTGCCACGCGCCCAAGACGAAGGCGGTATTCGTCGCAGGCGCCTTGAACGATTGGAAGTGAGTTGAGGAAGAACCTGCGCCACACACCAAGTAAAGTGAAGGAGTATCACCACTGTGAATCGTATGAGAACATCAAGAGCACTATCATTAACCACAATTGTCCCTCTGCTCCTTGCCGGCGCCCTTTACGCGCAAGCACAGACCAATGCCTCCTCCGGCGGCATCATCCGACGCGCGGGGGAACCAGACTGCGTCCAGATCACGGAGGACAACAAAGAAATGGATCGCGCCGTGCAGACGGCGCACAAGACGGTGAACGAGTTCGTCGCAGTCCTGCGTTCGCCCGAGGGTAATCAGCGCCGCTTCGCCGTCAAGAAACCGTTCGTCGAAGGGAACAAGGTCGAACACAGTTGGCTGAACGAGGTTTCCTTCGACGGCCGCCTTTTCCACGGAAAGGTTGACAATGAACCAGTGGACCTCAGGGGAGTGCACCTCGGACAAGAAGTCTCGGTACCGTCGGACGAGATTTCCGACTGGATGTACGTTCAGGATGGGCGGCTGGTCGGTGGCTACACCATCAGGGCGATGTACCAAAACATGTCGCCCGCCGAGAAGCAGCGGTTCGAGAAGGACGCAGACTGTCAAATCCAGTGAACCCGAAAGAAGCAAAACGTATGAACAATCATAAACTCATCACCGAACAATCCCTCGCGGCAGCGGGCCAATCGTCCCTGACGCTCCGCCAATGGCGACGAGCGCTCCACGCAGTCCTCGTGCTGACTGCTATCGTCGTTTTGGCTGGCTGCGCTGGTTACGGTTCGCCCGGCGGCTTTTACGGCTATCCTGGTCCTTACCGTTCTGGCGGCTTCTACAGCGGCGGAGTCTATCGCGGATATTTTTATGGCAACCAGCATAGTATCGGTCGCAGTGGATTCAGGGGCGGCGGTGGAACGAGACCCGCGCACGTTGGGAAGAGGCGCTCGATGCATAGTATCGGTCGCAGTGGATTCGGGGGCGGCGGTCGGAGACATTAGGCATGGCGCCATCCAAACAAAACATCCTCGTCACTGGGGGCAGTGGGTTAACCAACCAATCAATGGACCGCTGCGAAACCAAACCTCCGTGTGGGCGCGTCAACGCTGCACAGGGGCCATCTTCCGCGGGCTGGTATAAACACCACTGAGCGAGTCGGAGAACAGCGACGCGATGACCGCCGCGGTCATTCAAACACCAATCGGAGTGACCTATGAAAACAGCATCTGAAATCCCGACCAAATCCGCGAAGCGAGAACCGGGGATGCAACTCCTCTTGCTCCTCTTAATCCTTCTCCCGCTCATCATTCTTTTCCTCCTGCCAGGCGGGGGAATGCTGCACGGCGGCATGTTTTTCTGGATGGGGCTGCTGCTCTGCTTCTGGCTGCTCTCGATGCTCTTAGGAACGAGAGCGGACAGCGCGCCTGTGGCGACCACGCGTCTCTTGAGCGCAGAAGAGCACCCTGTGGCGGTGAAAGAGGTGATGGACGTTCGCTTCGCTGAGGAAGAAAATGGCGTTCGGATTTTCCGCGGTCGGCTGCGCGAGCCAGCAGCCGCTGTCTATGCCAAACTCAAGCGCGCTCTCGGTGCCGAATCCGCGCCGATGGTACAGGCCGACGAGCAGTTCGGCGCTTCCATCTTGCTCGTGCCGGAGCCAGCCGAGAAGGCTGTTGCGGAGCAGCACGCCAGGCTGTGGGTGAACGGGTTGTTGTTCGCACTCACCGTCGGTACGACTACCTGGGCGGGCGCGGCGCATCAAGGCGTCAATTTGCTCCGCGAGCCGGGACGATTCACCGTCGGTCTGCCCTACGCGCTCGGACTACTAGCGATCCTCGGCGTTCACGAATTAGGTCACTACTTCATGGCCCGGCATCATCGCATCCGCGTCACGCTGCCTTACTTTATTCCGATGCCGTTCGCACTGGGTACGTTTGGCGCATTCATCGAAATGCGCTCGCCCGCCGAGAACCGGCGCGCGCTCTTTGATGTCGCCGTCGCCGGGCCGCTGGCGGGCTTGGTCATCGCAATCCCGGCGCTTGTGATTGGGCTGCGCTCGTCAGTCATCGTTGCGGCGGCGGCTGAGCCAGCGGCAGGTATGGCGCACGGCGGAGCCTCTGTCGGCTCGTCGGTGCTACTCGCCTTTCTCGCGAAACTCTCGCTCGGTCCCGCGCTGCTCGAAAGCCATGTGCTGCAACTCAGCCCGCTCGCCTTCGCCGGCTGGCTCGGCCTCATGATCACCGCCCTCAATCTGCTCCCCATTGGTCAGCTCGACGGTGGCCACATCGCCCGCGCCATGTTCGGACGCCGCGCGGGTGAAACGATCGGCAGTGTTGCTATGTGGACGCTGCTGCTGCTCGGGCTGTTCGTTTGGCCGGGGCTGCTGACGTGGGCGATCATCGTATTTTTTATTGCTGGTCGCGGCGCGCCGCCGTTGGACGATTTGACGCCGCTCACTCCGTCGCGCCGATGGCTGGGCTATGCGGCTTTCGCCATGCTCGCCCTCATTCTTGCCCCGCTGCCGCACACGCTATGGGGTGCGGCGGGTATCCACTGCCCTTACATGTAATCGCAACGCGAACTGAAACTCACCCAGGACCGAAAGGAAAAGTTTGTATGGACTGGAATTCACTGCTCACGCTGGGCGTCATCGGTCTGCTGTTTTTCTTAATGATGCGCCACGGTGGCGGATGTTGTGGCGGAGGGCATTCGCGGCCCCAGGACATCCGCGAGGAGCCATCAAGCAAAGACGAAGCGCGGTCAGAGCGGGAACAAGCGGGTCGAAGGTGAACACGCCCGCTCGAAGCATCGCGGAGCGCGGTTGCTCGAAATTGATGGAAGAACCACGGCAAAATTGATGGGAGACAGCAACAACCAAGAAAGAAACCTGAATCCACGGCCAAGCATTGAATTTGCCGGTTTCGGACTCAGTTTATGTGGCTTAGCGGCAATCTCCATTTTCACCCATTGGGTGCTGTCTCGGTATTGCGCTAGGGACCGCTGTCATTGGGAGAAACTGCATTTTTGATTCTTTACCCGTGGATTCAGGAAAGAAACATAACCATGAAAGAATCGCAATCCGTGACCATAGATCCCATCTGCGGAATGACCGTGGACGAAGCAACCGCTCTCCACGCGGAACGCGAGGGAAAGACGTTCTACTTTTGCAGCGACCACTGTCGGCTCAAGTTTCGGTCAGCGCCGGCGAGCGTGACGCATGCGGAAGTGCCTCCCGGCGGCTCTCAGTCTCCTCTCGCGCACGAGCACGGTGACCGTTCGACGGCGTGGTCCTCGACGCAATATTTTTGCCCGATGTGCCCTGGCGTGGAATCCGACCAGCCCGGTGACTGTTCGCAATGCGGGATGGCGTTGGAGCGCAATCCCGCACGGGTCGGGCTGGTGTCAGGAAAAACGATTTACACCTGTCCGATGCACCCCGAAGTGCGGCAGGACCATCCCGGCGATTGCCCCAAGTGCGGCATGACGCTGGTGCGGAAGACCCCGACGGCGAGCCCGGATCAAGTGGAGGACGCTGAGCTGCATGACATGACGACGCGCTTCTGGATCGGTGCGGCGCTGACGTTGCCGGTGTTTTTCCTGGCGATGGCGCACGTGATCCCGGCGCTGGCCAGGCAGTCCTGGGCGGATAGTCACACCTCGCGCTGGATACAACTTGCGCTCACCACGCCCGTGGTCTGGTGGGCGGGCGGGCCGTTCTTCCGCCGGGGCTGGCGCTCGGTCGTGACGCGTCACTTGAACATGTTTACGCTGATCGCCCTCGGCGTGGGCGCGGCGTTCGTCTTTAGCGCGGTGGCCATGCTCGCGCCCGACCTGTTCCCGCATACCATGCGACACGAGGGCAAGGTGGCCATCTACTTTGAAGCCGCCGCGGTGATCGTTGTTCTCGTGTTGCTGGGGCAGGTGCTCGAGCTCCGTGCCCGCAGCCGTACCGGCAGCGCCATCAAAGCGTTGCTCAACCTCGCCCCGCCCATGGCGCGGCGGGTCACACCGGGGGGCGATCATGAAGTCTCGCTCGACCAAGTGAAAGTCGGCGACCAGTTACGGGTTGTTCCAGGTGACAAGGTGCCTGTCGATGGCGTGGTCGTGGAAGGCCATTCCAATGTGGAGGAATCCATGATCACCGGCGAACCGCTTCCGGTGGAAAAGAGCGTCGGCGACAAAGTGACGGGCGGCACCGTCAATGGAACCGGCAGTTTCGTCATGCGCGCCGAGCGGGTCGGGAGCGACACGTTGCTCGGGCAGATCGTCAACATGGTTGCCGAAGCCCAGCGCAGCCGTGCACCCATTCAAGGTCTCGTGGACAAGGTCGCGAGCATCTTCGTGCCGGTGGTGCTGGCGGTGGCAGTGCTTACTTTCGTTGTCTGGCTATGGCTGGGGCCAGAGCCAGAGCTCGCGCACGCCATCGTCAACGCCGTTGCGGTCCTCATCATTGCCTGCCCGTGCGCCCTCGGCCTGGCCACGCCCATGTCCATCATGGTCGGCGTCGGACGCGGTGCGCAGGAAGGCGTGCTCGTGAAAAACGCCGAAGCGCTCGAACGGTTGGAGAAAGTCACCACGCTCGTCGTGGACAAGACGGGCACCCTGACGGAGGGCAAACCTAAGCTCGTGGATGTCCTGCCCACCGGCGGTTTCGAGACGAAGGAATTTCTGCGGCTCGCCGCCTCACTGGAGCAGAACAGCGAACACCCACTCGCCGCCGCGATTGTGCAGGGCGCGAAGGAGCAAGGCATCGCCATCGAGACGGTAAAAGACTTTCGTTCGGTGACGGCGGGCGGTGTTCTCGGCACCGTCGCTGGTCGCGCGGTGATGATCGGCAAGCCGGCCTTCCTGCGAGACAAAGGCATTGCCAGTCTGGAGCCGCTCGAAGCCTCGGCCGTGCAACTCCAGGAGGAAGGCAAGACCGCGATGTATGTCGCCGTGGATGGCAAGCCAGCGGGAATCCTCGCCGTCGCTGACCCGATCAAATCGACCACCCCCGAAGCCATCCGCGAACTCCACGCGCTCGGTTTGAAACTCGTCATGCTCACCGGCGACAACCGCCGCACCGCCGCCGCAGTAGCGAAGACACTTGGCCTCGATGCGGTGGAAGCGGACATCGAACCCGCCGGCAAAGTCAGCCATGTGAAGAAGCTGCGGGCGGAAGGCAACCACGTCGCGATGGCTGGCGACGGCATCAACGACGCCCCCGCCCTGAGCGAAGCCGAAGTCGGCATTGCGATGGGCACGGGCACCGACGTGGCCATGCAGAGTGCTGGAGTCACCCTCGTGAAAGGCGACCTCCGCGGTATTGCCAAAGCGATTCGCCTCAGTCGCGCCACCATGCGGAATATCCGGCAGAATCTGTTCTTCGCCTTTGTCTACAATGCGCTGGGAATTCCGGTGGCGGCGGGCGTGTTGTACCCGTTCTTCGATTTGCTGCTCAGCCCGATCATTGCCGGTGCCGCGATGAGCCTGAGTTCAGTGTCCGTCATCAGCAACGCCTTGCGGCTGCGAAAGGTGAGGCTTTGATGATAGGCCGTGATTCAGTTGCGAACCACGAGACTAAAGAGATGACAACTGCCGATACGATGCGAAGCGGAGATTGCCGGTCGGGCGGAAGTACTAAAGTGCCTTGGCGGCGGTTCGGACAGCTCTTTGCGACCACGGCGGTGGTCGGTTTCGTTTTGAACGAAATCTGGGAAATGGCGCAGATGTCTGCCTACGTCGAAACGGCGGGAGATTCTTGGACCAGTACGCTCGGTCTTTGCACGTGGGCGGCGGTGGGTGATGTGGGAATCATTCTTGGCATTTATACAGCGGGGGCGCTGGCCGCAGGCGATCTAGGCTGGGGTTGGCGCGGCCGCTGGAACATCTACGTCACGGCGGCTCTTTTGGGGCTAGCCTACGCGACTCTCGTGGAACATGCGGCGCTAGCCACGCGGCGCTGGTCATACACCGAGCGTATGCCCGTGGTACCTGTGCTTGCTGCGGGTCTGTGGCCGCTTCTTCAAATGACACTGCTGCCTCCGCTCACCTTCTGGATCGCCCGGTGGTGGACTGGTCGCAGCGTACCCAAAGGCTCTTTATGATGAAGCACATCAGTGGATGGTTGGGCCGCGTACACGTGTCGGGGAGACAGGCATGACGAGTCACCTGGCGAACTACCCGAATCAACCAGTCAGCAGCGAAGAGATGCTGGACGCGCTCCAGCGGGACGCCTTCGGATACTTCCTGCACGAGACTAACCCTGCAAACGGCTTGGTGGTAGACAAGACGCAACCGGACGCCCCCGCGAGTATCGCCGCCGTTGGGTTTGCACTGGCAGTATATCCGGTTGGCGTCGAGCGCTCATGGATGACGCGCGCCGAAGCAGCAGAGCGAACGTTGGCGGTGTCACGGTTCTTCTGGACTAGCCCGCAGGGGACGGCCCCGGACGCGACGGGTTACAAAGGATTCTACTACCACTTTCTCGACATGAAGACTGGACGGCGTGCCGGGAGGTGTGAGCTGTCCACGATCGATACCGCTTTCCTGCTCGCTGGAATGCTCACCGCCGCAACCTATTTCAATCAGGATTGCGCGGACGAGCGGGAGATCCGTACGTTGGCCGATGCGCTCTACCGCCGTACCAATTGGCAGTGGGCGCGAAACGGTGGAGCGACGATCACCCATGGGTGGAATCCTGAAAGCGGCTTTTTGAAGTATCGCTGGGAAGGCTACGACGAGGCCCTGCTCGTGTACGTGCTGGGCCTTGGTTCGCCGACGTACCCGCTGCCAAAGGAAAGCTATGCGGCGTGGACCTCCACCTACGAGTGGAAGAAGATCTATGGGCACGAGTTCCTGTATGGCAGCTCGCTCTTCATTCATCAATACTCGCATCTATGGATCGACTTCCGTGGGATCCAGGATGTCTTCATGCGCGGCAAGGGCATCGACTACTTCGAGAACAGCCGGCGCGCGACCCATGTCCAGCAGCAGTACGCGGTTCATAATCCTCACGCATTCGTGGGCTACGGCCAATATTTCTGGGGGCTGACCGCGAGCGATGGGCCCGGCCAGACGGTGCGAAGGGTCCAAGGAGTCGAGCGCCACTTCTTCGATTATGTGGCGCGCGGTGTGCCGTACGGCCCGGACGACGGGACCGTCGCGCCGTGGGCAGTGGTCGCTTCGCTACCCTTTGCCCCGGAGATCGTGCTGCCGACGGTTCGGCATTTCAAAGAGGTCTATCCGGAGATCACGGGCAAGTATTGCTTCAAGTGCAGCTTCAATTTGACCTTTCCGCATGAGTCGCAGGGCAAGCCTGGCTGGACCTCGCAGTACCACTACGGGATCAACTTGGGGCCGGTCGTATTGATGTGCGAGAACCACCGCTCGGGCTTGCTCTGGCGACTCACACGGCGTTGCCCCTACCTCGTCACGGGGTTACGGCGAGCGGGATTTGCGAACGGCTGGTTATGAGGAGAGCCCACACATGTCTGATCTGCTGATGCGCGGTAGTGGTCTTCAACTCTTGGCGGTGGCGGCAGCATTCCGCCACCCCTCGCCGCGCTCGCTCGACTGCGCCCAGTGTCATCAGGCTCCGCCCAGCCATTACATGGAGCACTTCAACATGGTTTCGAAAAGAGTCGCTGGGCAAGACAACGATGCGAATAGTCAGTGTTGTGGCCCAGTGCAAGTCAACCAGTGCTACCGCTGTCATCAGACGACATCGTGGAACGATATCAAGGGGGTCGGATGGTACAAGCACCATTAGGACAATGTGGTTCTGCCGCACGGGCGCCACCGTTTCTGCGAGGTTGCGCCCGGCGTGATCGGGCGTCACCGCATCACACGGAGAGAGAACGATAACACTCAAGACCAACGACAAGGAGAATACTCTATGAAACGTTTTCCACGGATCATGTTGCTTGTGACAACTCTCATCGCCTTCGGCTCGGTGTTCGCGTTCGCCGAGGATGACATGATGAAACAGGGGATGGGCGGCATGGCGCAGCACGAAATGATGGGCAAGGACTCGATGGCAATGGACAAGAAGATGCAGGAGCTTCAGCAGCACGAGAAGATGATGGAGGGTATCGAAGACCCAAAACAGATGATGACAGAGATGAAAAAGCACATGCAAATGATGGGCGATATGATGGGAGCCAATTGTTGTAAACTCGGCGGTATGAGTGGCAAGCCCGCGGCAACGAGTGGCTCTGGGAGCATGTCGGAACACTAATAGCCCCGGTCCAAAATCAGATTGCTTTGTTATCTCGGGGCAACCCTGGCGCTCGCCAGCGCCGTGAGGGGACAACCGAAGTGACAGGGCGGGTGGTTCGGATGCGAGGCCCGCCCAATATCTCTCACGGAGCGTGCAGTATGGTCTCCGTCGTTTGGGGTGCAAAGGAGAGGCAAGCCGCTCCAATGTCAAGAACGCGACCACAGGACAACTGTCGTGAGAAGGGAGAGAATAATGGAACACACCACACACACACAACCTACTCGGGCGGAAGGCAGGTTCCAGCACGGTAGTCGTTTCATCCTCTTTGCTTTTCTTGCCATCGCCGGCTTCTATCTCCTTACCGAGCATACGGCCCATGTTTTCGGCATCCTGCCGTACCTCCTGGTGTTCTTATGCCCGATCCTGCATTTCCTTCATGGTGGACACGGTGGGCACAACTCCCAACATCGTCAAGAGAAAGGGGACGAACGATGACACACGATACTCCGGCGTATGGATTGTGGCTGCTCGTCATTATCAATACCGCCGTCTTCGTTATTTTCGCGTTCAGTTTTACTCATCCGCGTACGGCACGCGACTGGCGGTCATTTGGCGCGTTCTCAGGCTTTCTGTTAGCGCTATTTACCGAGATGTATGGCTTTCCCCTCACGCTCTATCTGCTGTCTGGGTGGTTGGGCAGCCGTTATCCTGGGCTGGATCTGTTCTCGCACGAATCGGGACATTTGTGGCACACGCTTTTGGGTTGGACAGGCAATCCGCACTTCGATCCCCTGCACATTCTGAGTAATCTCTTCATTGTCGGCGGCTTCATCATGCTGGCGTCAGCCTGGCGGGTCTTGTATGAAGCCCAGCGCACAAACACATTAGCCACCACCGGACTGTACGCTCATATGCGCCATCCCCAGTACGTGGGATTCATACTTATTATGCTCGGCTTTCTCCTGCAGTGGCCGACACTGCTCACTTTGATCATGTTCCCCATCTTGGTGACGATGTATGTCCAGCTCGCGCGAAGAGAGGAACAAGAGGTGCTAGAGGAATTTGGCGACGTGTACGCGCGCTACGCCGCCACAACTCCGGCGTTTGTCCCACGATGGCATCGAACGAGGTCGCAGGAGTTCTAAGCAAAGAGACGCCCCACAATTACAGCAATTTATTACAGGAGGTTCACATGAAACGACTGGCATTGGCAAAGACCGTAGCGACGAGCTTCATGGTTGGTGGACTGCTGCTCACGCATCCTTTTTTTACGACTGCCCAGGAAACCCCTCCAGCCCCTCAAGGAAAACCCACTGAGAAAATGGGGATGCCGGGGATGATGGGACACGAACATGGCCCTGGCATGATGGGCGATAGGCAAAAGAGGCACGAACAGCACGAGAAAATGCACCAGGAGATGAACCAAGAATTACAGAAACACTTGACCGCCTTGCGTGAACACACGAAAGCGATGGACGGAATGAGCGATGAGAAGCAATTGCTCACCGAGATGAAAAAGCATCAGCAAATGACCGATGATCTCCTCGGCACGATGGTGGAGCAGCGCGAAAAAATGCACGCGCGGATGAAAGCGCACCGGGAACAGATGCGTGGCAAGATGGGGAAGAGCCAGCAGCCAGCTGAAGAGCATGAGAGCCATCAAGGAAAGTAAATGACTGTGCGAACACGAAGATGTTTACTGGATGCGCGCTCCGGGCCACGAAGGGTGGCGGGGAGTCGAATTGTGGGCTACGGGCGATTCGTGTTGCTCTTGATGTTCGGAGCAATCGTGATGGGGTCTGCACCTCTGGATGCTCAAGAGCAAGACCTCTCCCGGCCAGATGAGCCCCATTCGCTGGTCCCGCAGCCACCGGGACTCACCCACGGCATGGAGCAATACTACCTGGGTCGGCATCACAAAACCGCTGTCTTCTCCGGGCGGCTGGTCTGCTTGCGCTGTGATGTGATGCCGACAGCGGAGAATGTCGAGGTGTGCCGGAAAGAGGGACACCGTCACGCGCTCGCGATGGTGGGAGACGCGATGGTACATCCGCTGCTGTTTACGAATCCTGACCTCGCGACGCGGATCAATGCCCATGAGTGGCACCGGAAGACCGTGCAGGTCTGGGGTCGCTATTACGCGGACACTGGCATTATTGTCGTCGGCGATCTGAAGACCGCGGAGGAATGAACATGCAGGTCTGGCATCTCACCCCTGAGACTCCGCGTACGCCGTATCATCTCAATGCCGACGAGCGTGCGACACTGCGGATTGGCACGTATCCGATCGAGCCCGACCACACCGTCTGGGTCGCCCTACAAGTATTTTCTTCCAACGGGAAAGAACGGGCCGACCACGTCGAAGCGCACTGGCTTCAGAATGAAAACAACAACAGTTACTGGGAAGCCAAGATCGGTCCGTTTGGGGATGCTGACCGCGTCCTCTACCGCGTCCATGCCCATCACCTCACAGACGAAGTCCAGACTCCACCGGCGGAATTGACGGTTGGTCCCGCTATTCACCTGGCCTTCCTGTGGCATATGCACCAACCCCTCTATCGTGACTTGAGCCGCACCGATCCGAAGGGAGCGTATCCAGTGCCGTGGGTGCGACTGCACGGCCTGCGGGATTATTACTCAATGGCTGCCCTGGTGGGCGAGTTTCCTGAAGTGCACCTCACGATCAATCTCGTGCCTTCTCTACTCTGGCAGATTGAGGATTATACGGAGCGAGGCGCAACCGACACCGCTTTGGAGTTGACCCTCATGCCAGCAGAAACGCTGTCCGCTGACGAGCGGGAAATGCTGCTCTCGACCTTCTTCACGGCCGACTGGCATCAGCAAATTTATCCGCATGCCCGGTATCGAACCTTATTTGAGCAACGGGTTCAAGGCAACGAGTTCACGGTACAGGATCTGCGCGACTTGCAAATGTGGTTTAATCTCGCCTGGTTTGGCCTGGAGTTTCGCACCGCAGCGGTGCGACTGCCTGACGGCACTACGGCGTCGGTGAAACGCTTTGTTGAGAAAGGAGCAGGATTCACCGAGGCGGACATCACCGCAATGGTGGCTGAGCAGGACAAGATTTTACGCAATATCGTGCCGCTCTACCGCCATCTTCAGGACTGTGGACAGATTGAGATCTCGACAACTCCCTTTTATCACCCGATTCTTCCATTGCTGGTCGATACGGATCATGCCACGCTGGACAAGGAAGGAACGATGCTGCCTGAGCGATTTGCCTGGCCGGAAGATGCTGAGGCGCAGGTGCGGCTGGCGGTCGACGACTACACCGCGCGGTTTGGCCGACCACCCACAGGCATGTGGCCAGCCGAAGGTGCAGTCAGCCAAGAAGTCCTCTCTCTGTTTGCTCGTCACGGCATCCAGTGGATTGCCAGTGATCAGGGTGTGCTCGCACGCTCAGGGCAATGGGGCTACCAAATCGATAATCCAGATGTGCTCTGTCAAGCGTATCGTGCCGAGGACGAAACCAGCGGAACGGCTCTCAGCGTGCTCTTTCGCGCCACCGGGCCCTCCGATGCCATCGGGTTTGAGTATGCCGGTTCTCCCAATGAGCAAGTGAGTGCCCAGGAATTTGTCTCCCGGATCAAGACGCGTTTCGCGTCGCATATCCAGGACCCCACCAACCGGGTGATCAGCGTGATCCTCGACGGGGAGAATGCCTGGGGGGCGTATCGGGACGACGGACGTCCTTTTTTACGAGCGCTGTACGCCACGCTTGCTGCTGACCCCAGTATTAGGACGGTGACCTTTCAGGAATATCTCGACGGGAACCCGGCCCGGCATGTCCGCCCACACCCAAGAGCGGAGCACTCGCGAGTGTACGAGTTGTTTTCCGGTTCGTGGATTGATGAGGCTGGGTCCGCCCCTGGGGTAGATTTTGGCACGTGGATCGGGGAGCCGGAAGAAAATCGTGGGTGGCAGTTGCTCCACCGGACACGAGAATTTCTGGCGAAGACGGGGGTGACGGCAACCAGTCTGCCGCAAGCGTTCGCGGCGTTATACGCGGCGGAGGGCAGTGACTGGTTTTGGTGGTTCGGGAATGATCAGGATTCTGGCGCTGATGCGGACTTTGACGACGATTTCCGGATGCATCTGAAGAGTGTCTATCGGCTCTTGGCGCAGCCATATCCGCACGTATTGGATCAACACATAGTCCCCCGTACGGTTGTTTGGAGTTTTACTCGACAGGTCCCGATAATCTCCGGGCATGACACGCTTACGATTCGTACCAATTGCGCGGGGACGCTTCGGTGGTGGACGAATGGCGACACAAGCCGGCACTCCTTACCGCTCAAACCTCGCGGCGGTGTCATGGCTGGACAACGCGCCTACAGCATCACCCTGGGACCATTTGGGTCTGGCGTGGCCGAGGTCATGTTTGTCTTTTCGTGTAGTGGAACTCGCTGTGACCGTACCGCCCTCTGCTGCCGGGGCGAGGCGCAGCAGGTCACTGTGCGACAAGTGGATTAACGTTGTGAGATTATGTTCTTGAAGCATGGTACGGACATGGCGATGATGTCGGAACATGCAGCGCGAGGAGTCCGTGAAGGCCAGCCCGCCCCTTGGCGTGGACGACTCTTTCTCTGGGAAGGGCGAGGCCTCTATCTCGGACCGACGTTTGCCACGGACATGCATGCACACCATGCTGCCCAGATCTGTGTCGCGTTAACAGGGACGTTTCGACTGCGCAGTGGCCACAATGCGTCGTGGTTCCGTTCCAGATCAATCATCATCCCCGCTGACCACGCTCATCAGCTTGATGGAGAAGGAGGCGTGTTGAGTCTGCTATTCCTCGATCCGGAAGCAGTCGAAACACGGGCGCTGATGCAACAGCAGGGAGCTGAGGTCCGCACGATTCCAGAGCCCACGCTTCGCCGTCTACTCCCTCCACTGCGCCGGTGCTGGAGAGAGCAGTGGGACAACCATGAGAGTGAGATACTCTGCCGCAGGTTCATTCAGATACTCATCTTCCCCGGAAATGTGCCGCGACCACTCGATCCGCGAATCACACAGGCCGTGCAACTGTTCCGGGCGAACACCGACCGACGCATGACCATTGCGGAGGCCGCGGCCGCTGTAGCTCTATCCCCGAGCCGCTTGGCGCACCTCTTTCGCGCGCACATGGGGTTGGCCGTTCGACGCTATCTCCTCTGGCTCCGGCTTGCCGAGGCGTTGCAGAAGATAACCTGCGGCGTATCGCTCACGGTGGCAGCCCATGCCGCCGGATTTGCTGACTCCGCGCATCTGAGTCGGACGTTCCGGCGCATGTTTGGGCTCGTGCCTTCCATGCTGTCAAGACATAGCACGTTTGTTCAAGCGTCGAGCGGCGAAGCTCCCTATAGTCGCTTAACGAGTTCTCCACTCGTGAAAGATTATAGGAGGTAGACATGCAAGAGCACAGACGATCATACGTTCCTGCCCTGGGGTTTCATTGGTTGACGCGCATGTATGATCCCGTGGTTGCCGTTCTGCTCAAGGAAGAGAAATTTAAGCGGGCGTTGGTCAACCAGGCCGGTCTCAAGCCAGGTCATCGGGTGCTGGATCTTGGTTGCGGAACAGGCTCGCTCACGATCATGCTGAAACGCGCCTGTCCTACCGCAACCGTTGTGGGGCTCGACGGAGACCCGGCAGTTTTAGCTATTGCTCGCGCGAAAATAGCCGCTGCGGATGTGCACGTCGAGTTGCAGGAAGGGTTGGCCTTCGCGCCACCGTTCGCACCCGCATCCTTTGACCGTGTCGTATCGAGCTTAGTTTTTCATCATCTCACCACGGAAGACAAACGCCGCAGCCTCGCGCGGGTGCGTGAGTTACTTCGTCCCGGAGGGGAACTGCACATCACTGACTGGGGACAGGCGCAGAATCCGCTCATGCGTCTTGCCTTCCTCAGCGTTCAGGCGCTGGATGGATTTCGGACGACAACGGACAATGTGCGTGGGCGCCTGATCTCATTTATGCAAGAAGCTGGTTTTACTGAAGTCGCCGAGACGCACCGTGCAATGACACCGCTGGGGACGCTCTCGCGCTACCGGGCGATTGCGCCAACGTGAAGAGAGAAAATCCCGAGCGTGAGGGAGCCATCCTCGGATGACGCGGGAGGAGAAATACGTATGAGTGACCACGAAGTAAATAGGCACATCGAGATGTCCAACGTGCCTCATGGTCCTCCTGACAGAGGCGGGCAGGCAGTGAACGATCCGGTCTGCGGCATGGAAGTGAATCCAGTGACCACGGTTCACACGCATGAGTACGGTGGGCAGAGATATTTTTTCTGTAGCAGTCAATGCTTGGCGAAATTTCGCGTGGAACCCAGCAAATATCTGGTCTCTGCTGTCGAGCCCTCTACGGTTGTTACCGCACCCGACAACACAGGGCAACCAGCAGTGGCAACCGACGCTAGGTACTCATGCATCCTGAAATTCGTCACAAAGAGCCAGGAGCCTGTCCGCGGTGTGGCATGGCGCTCGAACCTGTGACACCGAGTACTTTTCCCGCCAAGACAGAATACGTATGCCCGATGCATCCAGACATCGTGCGCATGGAGCCAGAAAACTGTTCCATCTGTGGAATGGCGCTCGAACCCCGCACAGTGACCGGCGAAGAGGAAGTCAATCCAGAACTGTCAGATATGACCCGCCGCTTCTGGGTCAGCTTCGGACTGACACTGCCCGTGCTCCTTTTGGCGATGTCAGAGATGGTGCCGGGCCGTCCGGTGCAGCATGTGCTGTCCGCGCGCGTGCTAGTGTGGATTCAGCTTGCCTTTGCTACTCCGGTCGTACTCTGGGGCGGGTGGCCATTTTTCCAGCGAGGATGGCTGTCCCTCGTCAACCGCAGTCTCAATATGTTTACCCTGATCGCGATCGGCACGGGCACTGCCTATGTCTACAGCGTGATCGTGACTCTCTTCCCAGCGCTCTTTCCCGATTCCTTTCGCGTGCATAGCGGAGAGGTCGCGGTGTATTTCGAGGCGGCAGCGGTGATCACGGCACTTGTCCTTTTGGGACAAGTGCTCGAACTGCGGGCACGCAGCCAAACCAGTAGTGCTATCAAAGCCCTCCTCAGCCTTGCTCCCAAAACCGCCCGTATGCTTCGGGATGACCGGACGGAGGAAGATGTTCCTCTTGATCGTGTTCAGCCAGGGAACCGACTGCGGGTCCGCCCCGGAGAGAAGGTGCCGGTGGATGGTGTGGTCCTTGAAGGCACGAGTGCCGTCGATGAATCGATGGTGACAGGAGAACCGATCCCCGTGGAGAAGACGCCCGGCGTTCGTGTGACTGGTGGCACGGTCAACGGTACGGGCAGTTTGGTCATGCGCGCGGAGCGGGTCGGCAGTGACACGCTGCTCGCGCAGATCGTACACATGGTGGGCGAAGCCCAGCGCAGCCGCGCGCCCATTCAACGATTAGCGGATGTCGTTGCCGCGTACTTTGTTCCGATAGTCGTCATTGTCGCAATCGTGACCTTCGGGGCATGGGCGTTCTACGGTCCAGAGCCGCGCATGGCATACGCCTTGGTGAATGCGGTGGCTGTGCTTATCATCGCCTGTCCGTGCGCGGTAGGATTGGCGACGCCAATGTCGATCATGGTGGGAACGGGGCGCGGCGCCATGGCTGGGGTGTTGATCAAGAATGCGGAGGCGCTCGAAGCGTTGGAGAAAGTCGACACCCTCGTGGTGGACAAAACCGGCACACTCACCGAAGGCAAACCTCGCTTGACCTCGGTCGTTCCCTTGCCAGGACAAGGCGAGGGTGAACTCCTGCGATTAGCAGCGAGCCTTGAACGGGGAAGTGAACATCCCCTGGCCGCCGCCATTGTCGCCGAAGCACAAGCGAGAGGTGTGCAGCTCGCTGACGTTAGAGACTTTCAGTCTCGTACGGGCAAAGGCGTGGTCGGTACGGTAAGCGGTCGCGGTGTAGCCCTTGGGAATCGCAAGCTCTTTGAAGAACTCGCGGTTGACCTGCAGGGTCTTCCTGAGCAGGCTGAAGTCCTGCGCCGGGATGGACACACAGTGATGTTTGTCGCCCTGAACGGACACGCAGCCGGACTGCTTGGCGTGGCTGATCCGATTAAGGTATCCACCGCTGAGGCTCTCCAACAGTTACGCGAGGAAGGCGTTCATGTCGTGATGGTCACCGGTGACAGCCGCACGACCGCCGAGGCCGTGGCTCGTACATTAGGGATTGACGCCGTCGAGGCCGAAATCCTGCCTCAACAGAAGGGCGAGATCGTGAAGCGACTGCAAGCGGAGGGGCACGTGGTGGCGATGGCCGGGGATGGCGTCAATGATGCTCCCGCCCTGGCACAGGCGCAGGTGGGAATCGCCATGGGCACGGGCACGGACGTCGCGATGGAAAGTGCCGGCGTGACGCTCGTGAAGGGGGACTTACGCGGAATCGTGCGTGCTCGCAGGCTCAGCCGAGGCACCATGCGCAATATCCGACAGAATCTGTTCTTTGCCTTTATCTATAATGCGCTCGGTGTCCCGATTGCAGCGGGCGTGCTCTATCCGATGTTCGGGCTCCTGCTAAGTCCGATGATCGCGAGCGCGGCTATGACGTTTAGCTCTGTGTCGGTGATCGCCAACGCACTGCGATTGCGTACACTGACACTCTCATAGCGGTTGACAATCCACCTGCACTGGATCACGTGCGACTTTCCTTTTGCCAGGGTGTTTGAGAACACGAAAGGAACATGTTTTATGAAGACACGATTTCTGACTGGTATTCTGGGCACGATTTTTTCTACAACGCTAATCCTTGCGGCTCCAGTTTTTGCGCACGACTCCCGCCGTGGCGATGGAGACGTCGATCGCCACGATTCTTATGGAACCCCGGGTGACTACGGCTATGATCAGGGCGGACGCAGGGGGCATGACTATCCTTATGATGGATATGGAGACCGCACCTATGCGAGTCCGTATTCTTACCGCGACTCCCCTAACGGTTACGACCATTCCGCGGGCACTCGCGGGGACAGAGGCAAAGACGCCCGACATCATCGCCGCGGACACCAGCATCATCACGGGCGCTAAGATGGACGGAGGAGACCGTTCCACACTGTTTCGATAGGGCATCGGACATCGTCGGGTCCTCAGCGCGGTGTTGCGACCGCGCGACACACTCCTCCAATTTCCAATTTTTTGATCTGTTGCAAGCTGACCCTGATCCATGCGCTTTCCTTCGTGATTACCACTTGTCCGGTGGCATGGAGAACGCCCTACCATTCAGTGTCCTGCGGGTCGAGTTGTTTGCGCCAACGCCAACGGAATCGGTGACATGCGTGAGCTGCTGATTCCGGTAGCCGATCATAACCTTGGTTCGTTCGGCCATCCCCGCATGCACGGCATGTTATCCCAGCATCAGACAGAACTCTGAGTTAAAAGCATTGGCTGGCACGCTGCCCCGTGGTCTGTAACGGTGACGGGAAATGGCAGGCTCCTACCGTGATCACGACGGTGTCAGGTGCTGTCGGCAATGACAGATACGTTCAGCGATCCCCCCCCTTCGCCCAGTACCGCTGCTTATGCTGCCGCTTCTGGCTGCTGCATGCGCTGGCGTTCCAGCGCGACAATGTCTTGGGTCGTTTTCAGCACGGTATCCGGGTTCAGCGACATGCTATCGATACCACAGGTCACCAAGAAGCGGGCGAATTCTGGGTAGTCACTGGGCGCCTGTCCGCAGATTCCCACTTTGCGACCACACGCTTGCGCGCGACGGATCACGTCTTGCACCAAGCGCATCACGGCCGCATTGCGTTCGTCAAACAGATGCGCCACGATCGCGGAATCTCTATCCAAACCAAGTGTGAGTTGCGTGAGGTCATTCGAGCCAATCGAGAACCCATCAAAAATCCGGGCGAATTCTTCCGTGAGAATAACGTTGGCGGGGATCTCGCACATGACGTACACCTCAAGGCCATGCTCGCCACGGCGCAAACCTGCTTCCGCCATGACCGACAGGACCTTTTCGCCCTCCGCAACCGTGCGACAGAACGGGACCATCAATTTGACGTTGCTCAGTCCCATCTCCTCCCGCACTTTTTTCATCGCCCGACACTCCAGCAGAAACCCCTCGCGATAGCGGGGATCGTAATAGCGTGACGCGCCACGAAAACCGATCATGGGGTTCTCTTCCCGCGGCTCGAATCCCTCGCCCCCGAGAAGGCCGGCATATTCATTGGTCTTGAAATCGGAGAGTCGGACGATCACCTCTTTCGGGTAGAACGCCGCGGCGATCTGTCCCACCCCTTCCGCAAGACGATCGACGAAATAGGTAGGTTTCTGTGGATAGGCGCGGGTCAACTGTGCGATTTTGTCCTTGGCTGGACTCGCTGGCAGCGTGTCGAAATGTATTAACGCCAGCGGATGCACCTGAATCGCACTGGAGATAATAAACTCTACGCGCGCTAGACCCACACCATCATTGGGCAGGAACGACAGGGAGAACGCCTGGTCCGGATTCCCGACGTTCAGCATGATTTTGGTACGAGGACGTGGAAGATTTTCAACATTGAGTGTCTGACGGGTAAACTTCAGTGCTCCATCGTATACTGTTCCCACCTCACCCTCGGCGCAGGAGACCGTCACTACCTGACCAAGTCGCAAGGTAGCAGTTCCGGTCTCGGTGCCAACGATGCACGGCACCCCCAACTCGCGGCTGACAATGGCGGCATGGCAAGTGCGGCCACCGCGGTTTGTCACAATCGCCGCCGCCATTTTCATGGTCGGTTCCCAGTCCGGGTCCGTCATATCGGCCACGAGGACCTCACCTGGGCGAAAAGCCTGGAGTTCGGTGACGGACTGGATGATCCGTACGGGTCCCGCGCCGATCTTCTCGCCGACACTCTTGCCAGTGAGCAAGACCGTGCCACGTTTCTCTAGATGGTAGGTGTCCAACGTGGCCTTGCGCGTCAACGCATGCACGGTCTCTGGCCGCGCTTGCAGAATGAACAGGTGTCCGGTCCGCCCATCCTTGGCCCACTCGATGTCCATCGGCATGGGATGGCCTGCCTTACGAGAGTAGTGCTGTTCGATCAGACATCCCCAGCGCGCCAGGGTAAGCACCTCATCATCGGTGAGGCTCAAGCGCTCGCGCTCTTCTGTTGGCACCGGGACGATGCGAGTCGAGCGCCCGCCGCGCGTGGCGTACACTAATTTTTCCTGCTTCGCGCCGACAGCGCGTCTGAGAATCGGTCGCAGTCCGTGTTGCAAAGTCGGTTTGAACACCAGAAACTCATCCGGATCGACGCGCCCTTTGACGACACTTTCCCCCAAGCCGTAGGAGCTGTTGATCAGCACCACATCGGGAAAGCCGCTTTCTGTTTCGAGCGTAAAGAGAACACCGGCCGCACCGATGTCAGAGCGCACCATCTGTTGGACCCCGATGGAGAGGGCGACGGCGAAATGATCGAAGCCCTTGTCCACGCGATAAGAAATCGCGCGGTCGGTAAACAACGACGCCAGACACTGCTGGCACGCGTCGAATAACGCTCGCTCGCCCCGGATGTTGAGAAAGGATTCCTGTTGCCCGGCAAAGCTCGCATCCGGCAAATCTTCCGCGGTCGCGCTCGAACGCACGGCGACATCGGTCTCGGCGCCATATTCGGCGCAGAGCGTGGTATACGCCTCGCCAATCTCTTGCTGTAAATCGCTGGGGAGTGGTGTGGCCAGGATCGCCTCACGCACCCGCCGCCCGCGCTCGGCGAGATTGCCCAGATCATTGGTATCAAGATCGGCGAGAATCGTCCGTATGCGGTGAGCAAGGCCACCCACGGTCAGCACATGGCGATACCCATCGGCGGTCACCGCGAACCCATTCGGAATCCTGATGCCCTGCGCAATGAGTTCACGTGACATTTCGCCGAGCGAAGCATTCTTCCCGCCGACGATACCAACATCTGAAATCGTGAGGTCGCGAAACCACCGAATAAAACGTGTTGTTGCCATACGACTCCTCCAACCGTGCCCATGCTGTGGGCTGTGAGGTGATGATGAACGGTCGCAGTCAAACTTCAGCAATAACAATGCCGACCAGCAGTGTATAAGCGTACACAGAGGGGAGAGGAAAAAGAGAACGGGAGAAGCTCCTTACCGTCGGAATCTTCGGATGAAGATGACAAAAAAGAGTCGTTGCCGTGTTCTCACACTAGAGAAAGGGCACGATACATCTTCTCATTTCCGGGAAATAGAGAAAGATAATCCCGACGCGCTCGCGGCAAGACGGATATCCGCTAACAGGGGCAGCGGGAGGGACGGTGCGATATCCCGCAATAAGGACGGGCATTTTACCGCTAATTTCACGTTGAACAGGGTGTTTCAGTCGGTGCGCGGTCGGTAGAATTTCCGTAAATGGCCAGAACCGGTAATTTTCATGCGATTGAACCTAGGTGGAGTCAGCGAAAGGGGCAGTGTAAGCGAGCAATTCCCAGGGCCGAAGCTAAAAACGGAAACTTCCGGCCCTATTTTCATGATTCTATTGCGGTCCGTCGCAGCTACCCTCTTGCTGCCCCTTATACCGCCGATCAGGATAGTGATGCCTTTGCGAGGATATTCCAATATTACCCTTCTTCTCCAGAGGAAAAGGCACGGATGATGACTGTCCTGCGGCAGCAGATGCATTATTCGCCCATGATGCAGTTCATCCTCTCCGATGAGGAACGGCGGCTCTTTTGGCCCCAGCGGTATTGCTTCTGCGGATCGATTGACGGCTGGATCAGCATTGGGGTGCCCGATACGCTGGCACACGTAGTCAAGACGTATGTCAAACATCTGGGCAAAGCGTCATATTTTGAACTGTTCTCATACAGCTAACTCCTAGCGAGTTCGCAGAAACGTCTTCCCATCCGACCCTGTCAGGAGCGAATCCTCCTCCCAGTCACGCCGCGCCAGAGGCGACGCAACAGCCCCGGAAAGAGGGCATTAACATACTTGACGCACCGGAGAGATGCGCCGTGCTCACTTTCACCAAGAATTGCCGTTGCTGATAGGAAATTTTGCATTTTCAGACGCAGTGGGTGCTCAGATACGAGACTTCTTTGCTCTCACGAAAACACAGGTGCGTCAAGTATATTATTACCGGAAAGAGCGTCTTGTGTAATCGCCTCGTCATCGGAAACTCAGGGGCGATTTGCTGGAGAAACGTGTCATAGTGCTCCGCCAGCTCGCGGTTCCCGGTCGCCAGGAAATAGAGTCCTGCGAGGCCCATGAAATTGGCGACTTCCGAGAGATGAAACCGCTTGCGCTGGGGATAGAGCAGAGACAAGTCGAACGTGTGGGCGAAAATCTCGGCCACCTGTGCATAGTCCCCGCGCGCCAAACAGACCTCGGCGTAGTTCACCCGTGCGAACACATACTCGGGATTCCGGCGATAGTTTTCTTCCACCACGGCTTCCGCTTCCCGCCGTTGGCCAGCCCGCGCATGCGCCACACTCAGATAGTTATACAGTTGCGGCACTCGGGGATACCGTGTGATCAAGTCCTGCAATGCGGGAATCGCTTCGCGGGGGCGGCGTTGCACGATGTCGTGGAGTCGCTCGATCTCCTCTTTGACGCGCTGGGGCAGCCGCTGATAGTGAGGCTCAGGCATGGGCTCAGTCGTAATCTCATAGTGAGAGAACGCGGCTCCAGGTGGTGTCTCCGCTGCGAAGGGAAGGGAGGGCTTTGGGGGTATTCCCGTTCGCGCGCGCGGGCAGTCGTCTCGCCTCGCCGGTCTGACGTGCGGTTTCGTCTTGGGGAGTCGTCGTGCCGGTCGGTATGCCACATCGACAGGTGCGGTCCGTGCGGAAGGAAGGTCGAGTTTTTTCGCGGGTCTTTCCGTACGCGGGGGGCCAGTGACTGGGCGTCCACCTTCAATTCGTTGACGGAACATTTGGTAGTGCCGTTTGATGCGCTCGACGTAGTGTGGGTCCCGCAACAGGACGGTGCGCGTGAGTTCCAGCAGCGCCGGAGCCAGGGCGGTCGCGGGACTGCCCACATTGAGAACGGGTCCTTTCAGCTCCGCCACGACTCGTGGATTGCGAGTGTTCATCCACGTCGCGTAGAATTCGGGTTTCTCCCACCCCCAAGCCACGACTGCTTCGATCTGGTGCCGGGTGGACGAGAGCACCGAGAAGAACACACGCCGGCAGTCACAGCCGGGCTCGTCACAGAACATTTCCACAAACCCGTACTCCCCCACGGGCAGCCTACTCCGTTCCCCAGGCGCGATGGTGATGGCTCGCGTCTCCTGCTCCGCTACCGTGGGGAACTCCTCATAAAAGGGTCGGTATGCCATAGGCTCCTTCCGATGATCGCGAGTTCGCTATTTTGTCACACGTCCAGATCGGCGTCTTCAACGTCACGGATGTGATGACCGTCCCACCTTGTCTCGCGCTTCGCCCATACCATATCCCATGCCCCACACGAAAGATGTCAGCATCGCCACCGCGCTCGACTTCGCTCGCAAAGATGAACTGTGGGTCAAGAAGTGGCTGACCAAGCCCTTCTACGAGATTTGGCAGGAACTCAATGGCCGCAGTGTCTTGCCGCTGGTCACGGCGGAGAAATCGACGTACCAGTCGATCCAGAAAGTGAAGACGTTCACGCCGCCCTCGCGTGATCGGGCCTTTGTCTTCTCGCAATTATCCAAGAATATTGAGAATGCCTGTATCAAGGCGCGCACGTACCGACTCGCGGCCACAAGAGCCGTCATCATGTTGAAGACCCAGACCTTTCGCATGGCATGGGTCGAGGTGCGCTTCTCCCGGGCGACAGCCTTTCCCCAGGACATCGTGCACGCGATTGCGCCCGTGTTTACCCAGCTCTTTGATCCCGCGGAAGACTATCGCGCCACGGCCATTGTCCTCACGAAACTGGCAGAGGACCGGATGGTGCAGCTGGACCTCTTTGGCGAAGTGGTGCGGGCCGAGCGGCTCTCCAAGGTGTATCAGGCGGTGGATCGGATGCGGGAGCAGTATGGGAAACACACAGTGTTCCTGGGCAGTAGTCTGCTGGCGCGGCAGTTCGCGCAACACGTAGGGGAACAAGGCGATGCCCCGCAACGCCGGCAGCACTTGTTCAAAGGGGAGACGCAGCGCCAACGGCTGGGCATTCCGATGTTGATGGGCACGTTGCTGGAGTGAGGGCGCTTTCCAGGGTGCTTGCCAATACCACACTCACAGATGGAATAGAGGAAAGGACGTACTCACCCTATGCCGACCGCACTTGATGCCGCCCTCCAATCGTTAGCGGAACAGACGGCGGCGACCATCCATGCGACCGTGCGCCGCTGGTGACGCGACCCAGAGGATGGAACGCTGCTGCAGAT